>JAGCTA010000544.1 GCA_017963875.1 Victivallales bacterium
ACGCATTGAGGCGGTCGAAGCATATATTGCAACCAATATGAATCCAATGTCTTCCTTCAGATTCAAAATAGCGCAGATTCTTTTGGGAAATCGTAACGAAAGTTTGATTGTTTGTCATGGTTTTATCTCTTAAAATAGTCCATTCAACTGCTCACATAAACTTTTGCAATAGACTCAGCATCTTTCTGTCCAATCTGCGACCATGGAAATCTTCATAGTTGACATCTGCACGTTCTGAATCCATAAAACCGAAAGGTCCGTCCATGTTCCAAATGGCCCATGAAAGCCCTTTTTCCGTCCAGAGCCGCAGGCAATGCTCCATCCACTTCAGGCAAACATCATGTCTTGTTTCATTGCGGCAGCCGAATTCGCCAACCATGACTGGATACCCCGTCTCTATGATCCATTCGTACTTTTTCAGCGTCGTTTCAGGTTGTTCCCAAATCCCCCACTCAGGGTTGTCTTCAGGGCCAGGCAAGCACGGCCACGACGGTGCGCTCTTTGGTTGTGATGATATATAAGGCGCCTTGTAATGCGTCAACGCATGAGGCGTGTAACCACGGAACGCCTGTCCAGTCGATTTGACATTGAAGAAATACGGGACGGGTTCAGATGCCGTGCGATTGCCGTCAAGCATAACAAATCGCGACGGATCAGCCTTATGGATTTCTTCCACAACATCACCAAACACCTGAACAAACTGCTCTATTGAAAAGCCGCTAGGCTCATTCAACGGATTAAAAGAAAGAAAATCGTTCGATAATCCCGCATAGCGTTCGGCAAACGCTCTCCAAAGTCCTCTGAACGCCCTTTGCGATTCAGGATTCTCCTGCAAATCTCGAATTTCGCCTGGTATCGCCAAAATGGAAAACCCTGGGGCATGATGGAGGCATAACTGTATGTGGATTCCATATTTCTGTCCAAACTCCACAGCCTTGTCCACTTTGCTGAATCCCTCTTCGTTCATCGAAAACTTGTCATCGCCGATGATGAAATGCTGATAGTCCATGGGAAGTCGCGCAAAATTGAATCCCCAGTCGTGGAGCCACATAAAGTACTCCTCATCAAAATATCCTCTTGCACGCGAGTCAGTTGTATCATCAGGTTTTCGGAACATCCCCAAAAGATTGACTCCATGCCATTTTTCCTTGGGCTTCCATGAATCCTCTGTTTGTCCGTTATTTCTTTCCATACTTAATCCTCTATTTTGAGTTTGAGTTCGTCTGAATTGCCATGCAATTCAGGGGCATACATCGCGCTGATTTGCGTTGGAAGTGCGCTGAACTTTCCTGGAACCTCGGCACGCAGACGATAGGTGACACTTCGGCGACCGCGCAGCAACGTCCGCAGGAAGAAAGACACCTTTGTATCCCTGAACTCGACGTATGCGCCAAGTTCATTGCCGTTATAGCCGCTACGGATGTCCACAGGCTCCGTGCCCGCCGCCTTCATGTCCTCAAGCAACAGATATTCATAGTCATTCTTGCTTTCCAAAATCAACTCGACTTCCAGAAGTTCGCCGCTCTTGACCGCATCGCCATTGCTTATCGGCTCCCTGCGATAATGCTCCGCACGCGCTTGCGTCACCTGCCCTCGACTGCCCGCCGTGGAGACCATCCTGTCATCCCGCACCAGACGATACACATGCCGCTGAACCTTGACCTCCAGTCCCGCCGCCGTGATGAAATCCTCCAACGAGAAATAACTGACAGAACCAGTGTAATACAGCGGTCCCTTCCCCGCCTTCACAAGACTCACATCATGCTTTCCACCAGTTACATCCGTGCCAGCCAGAGAATAGAATAAATCAGCGGTCAAAAGATTCTTCTTCGTGATTTGCGAGGTCGCCACAGCCTTTCCGTCCAGGCGTAGTTCGACAGTCATGTCAGGTTCCGTCTCGCCGCTATTCAGCGCGTATGTGGCAAACGCGTCGAGACAGGCAGCGGTATCGCGTGTGGAACGCCAATACGTCGCGTTTTTACGGTTATTGAGCAGGTACTTGACGAGTTTTGGCGCGAGTTCGCCTTTCGGTTCATGCTCCGCAAGCAACTTCAGGAACGCGGCCTGCGTCTCAATTTCATCGCCATGCCACAACCACCATAAGCCACTGGAGACATTCAGCCACGCCGTCTGGTTCTCATTGTCCTCCACAACGAACTGCCTGATGTTCCGCAGAAGTTCCGCACAACGCTCTTCCTTTCCAAGATAATGCAACCCAAGGCCAAACAACGCCTTCCCGTATGGTGACAATTTGTTTTTATCTCGATACAGATACTCCTCCATCTCGTCATGCCCCTTTTGCTTATCGAACGCCTTCAGCGCCATTGCCTCAGAAAGCACGCGATAGACAAAAGCATCCATTTCCGTTGCACGTTCTTTCCATGGCTCGACCTTCTTCGCCGCATTGTCCAGCAGCCTCACCTGCTCCTTTTGATAGTTCTTGAGCCAGTTCAACCCGCCATTCAGAGCCGCTTCCACATTGGCATCATTGACCTTGCAACGACGCGACGCAATCAGCAAGCCTTGTACAACCTGTGCCGTCGTATGCGGCCAAGATTGCTCGCCAAACCCGCTGAACCATCCCCAGCCACCATCACCGCACTGCATCTTCAGCAAATCCGTCACGCCAGTCTTGACAATTGTCTCCATTTCCTTATCGCTGAAAACGGGCAAATCAGAATACCGTTTCCACTGAGCCTTGCGTGCCTTGGAATCTCCCTGCTCCTGCGAATTCAGATTTGCGTTTGAAGCCGCGATTTCCTCCAAAGAGACGCCCAGTCTCTTCAGCATCTGCTGTGTCTGGACGGCGGGCAAAAAGCGATTGAGCGTCTGTTCCGTGCAGCCATACGGATAGGCGATTAAATACGGCAGTGCGTCAAGCATCGCCAACGCAAGTGACGGGGACCAGCGGATTTCCATCCGTGTACTGTCCACGCGACGCTGTTCAGGAATCTCCAACGTCATCCGCCCTTCCGTCTGCTCTGGCCTGATTGATCCGCAGACGGAAACCATCTTGTCAGCACCATGAACTAATACGGGGAACTTCCGCTCGACGGCATCCGACTCCTCGTCAGTCAGCGCCTTCATGCGGACAACAGCCTCTCCGTCCTTCACGACTTTGACACGCCAGTCAATCCGCGCCTCACCTTTGGACGGCACCTTCACCGTGCGTTTCGCCTCATCCAAAGGGGCAAGACAACCGTCATCCAGTTCAAGCAGCGCCGTCACAATCTTTTCCGACGTCAAATAATTATGGATGTTTGCGCTCAACACCACCTCGTCCTTCTCCACGAAGAACCTCGGTGACTGCAAACGCACCAGTAAATCCTTGGCAGTCATCACAACAGCAGTGCCTTCGCCGACACGCGTGCCATACGCCATGCTCCAGACCTGAATTTTCCAACTGGTCAAGTTTTCAGGCATCGGCAGTTCAAGCGTCGCCTTGCCATCGTCGTCCGTATTGACCGCGCCAACCCACAACGCCGTATCTGCGAAATTGGAACGGACTGTTGCAGGCGCGGCCCCCGCGCCACCTTCGCTGCCGCCCGCGTCGACGCCGTTGGACATTGACTCCTCTTTCGCAACGTCCATGTCCATATCCTGTGCATCCATCTGTCTGCTTCGTTTCGCAACAGCCATTTTCTCCATACGGGGAGCCATCGGTGGCGCAAGGGCAGCCCCAAGCGCCATGCCATTACCCACTGGTTCATTCGATTCCTTGAGATCTTCAACCAATAGATTGGCCCTAGACCGATAATAAACGGCTCTGTTTTTATATCGGATAAGTTGCGGCATCCACTTCATGCCAGGCAAGAATACCTGTCCGAATACCTGCCAGCACGTTGACAAGATGCCATTTTGTTCATAATGCTGCCATTTCCACTTCCAGAAAAAACTGCGGATATCCTGCCAGACGCCGCCACCTGCAATATAATCCAGACTGCGATCATAGACCGTCACCACCAGGCTGCCTTTAACTGGCGTCCCCTGCTGGTCGGTTACACGCAGTTGCAGACTACCCTTTGAGCCAGGCTTGTACGTCGTCTTGTCGGGAAGCACATCGACGTTCAGAATCTTCTTCTCTGGCGGGACGATAATTTCCCTGATGATACTGTGGAAAACTCCGTTCGCCATCGTATAGGCCTCCACAAAGAAATTCGGCTTATCCGTTTCCTCCACGGGACTCTCGACGACGGTGCTCTTGCCCTTGAGTCTAAGGATTTGCGGCCTGGGCACCAAGCCATTGCGCGCCCTGACAAACAACATGACCGTGCTGTCAGCGCGTTCCGTGTTGATTAACAACCGTACGTTTTCGCCAGGCGCATACTCCGCCTTGTCGGGAATAAGTTCCAATGCATTGAAGCGATAGGCGCGTCCGTCATCGCCGAGACCGACCACACTGAAAACAACACCGCCCTCCTCCGTCCGCCCCGTAGCATCGGTCAGAGCATAGCCCAAACGGTATTGACCAGGTGCCGATGCGCTGAACCGCTGTTCAAGCAGTGCATCCGTCGTTGCCTCGACGGGCCAATTCTGCACCGCACTTTCCTTTGCCTCGCCCTTGTCATCGTAAGTGACTTTGTACAATGTCAGAACGCCCTTGCCATTCACAGGTCTGCCGTTCGCCGTCCTAGCATCCATAAAAGCAGTCGCGGAATCACCGACACGGAGATAGCCCCTGTCAAGCCACACATACGCACGGAACGGCTTGACCGCCGCCGTGACACTCCCCGTTCCGCCAATTGTCCTGCGGCTTTTGTCGCGGACTTCCGCCGTAATACTGTATCGATGATCGCTATCGCCATACAATTCCTTCGCTATCGCCGTGTCAACCGTTACCTCAAACGTCCCGTCCGCAGACAACTCCCCTTCCTGCTGCACGACGACTTCTGGCGCTTCACCGTACCATCCGCCATGTCTGAACAGCCATCCGCAGGGACATCCCCAGCGTTTCCAGCCTGGATACCAGTCATAGTCCTGAAAATGCCACCAGTAGCCTGCGCCGTAGAACCAGTCCCAACGACCTGGCGGACACCAACTTGCGCCCTGCCGTTGTCTTGTCACCTTCAGGCTAACCGTCCCCTCCGTCACAGGGGCTCCGAAATAGTATGTCGTCCTCACTTTCACAGCAATCTTATCCCCCAGTGCCACAGGTTTTTCTGGCGTTTCGACCTTGACCTCAAATTCGGGTTTCTTGTACTCCTCGACTCGGAAACCGCCAATGTGCCAGGGCCATCTATCCTCCTTGTTTTTTCTCATGGCGATGACACTATATCGTCCCAACACGGCGTCCTTCTCCAACGGCATTTCGAATTCAACACCACCGAAGTCGTCCAACTTTCCTGACAACACAATCTTTTCCATCCCTTTTGCATCATTGATTTGTATACAAAATTCCTCCCCCGCGAACTCAGACACCTTTTGCGCCGTATTCTCTTTCGTCCCATACTCCGCACGCGCCTTCCAGACCTTCAAATGAACCTTCTGTCCTGGCCGATAGACGGGGCGATCTGTCATCAGATAATATTTGACCGTATCGCCACGTGATGTCAGGCGGCTGTAACCTCTACCATTATGCCATGCAACTTGTTCGTAATTATTGCCATAAAACGTTGCCTTACCATTGGCGCGAACCTTCATCAGCACTTCATGAAGAACATGGTTGTACCCATCTCCAACGTTTTTGAAATCCGATTCATCACAAAAGACGCAGCCGTTTTCATCCGCATTTTTTGAAAAACGCTTGACATGGAATTCGTTTTTCTTAGTTTTGTTATTCCAATACTGTCTGTACGCGAGGAAATCAATCGTCGCATTTGCCTGTGGTTCACCGCTTGCAGCATCAAGAACCTGCCAAAGCCCTTTGCCGTCCACAAGACTCCGCTTGACAGCCTCGAGTTCGCGAAGCATGACGACGATGGCGCATTTGTTGCCGTTCGGGACCTCGCATTCCACAAGATATGCCCCTGCGTCCTTCAAAGGCGTCTTCAACGTCACTGTCGAATCGAGATGACCGTCTTTGGGCTCAAGCGTCTCTTCCCATGCGGCCACCTGTTCCTTGACGTACTTTTCAGTGTCCTTCTTATCCGTAAGACGAATGGAGAGGTCCGTAAATCGCATTATTTTCCAATCGGGCTGCTTAGGCTTGCTCTCGATAAACGCCCATGTGTCAGCGACTATCTGGTCAAGGTCGAGGCGACGCGCCACAAAAGACGCCTTTGTGGCATTGCGGAAAATCAGCGAAACCTCCGCCGCCTGTCCAGCCGTCTGAAGTCTGCCATTGGAGAAGCCGCACCAGTTGCCAAGGATTTCATTGATGCGCTGAACGGCATAGTTTTGTTGTTCCTTGTCCTCCTTCTGTTCTGCCAAAACCTTCCAGTGCTCGACCGCTTTGTCGAACTGACATCTGTCTTCATAGCACAAAGCCAGTTCCCGCCGCGCACGTATGCTCCATTCAGAAAACTTAAGAAGATTCTGGTAGAGCATGATGGCGTTGTAGTCAGGCGGTAATTTCACCCGCTGATTTCCAGTCGCAAGATTGATGTATGTCTCTTCATCGGAAAGGGAGCGCAGAATTGTGATGATTCCTTCGTTTGTTTGCCAGTTATATTTCACGCCAAAGACCGCCGATGCCATGGATGCCTGTACCCACAACGCCTCTGCTGCGAAGCCTTGCTCTGTTTCCATCTTCAGCAGCCAGCGCCAACGCTCGCCGTCATTTGCAGCCGTTTCCCAACTCGTTGGCTCCTTGAAATAGACTGGCGTGCCATCTGCCTGGACTGGAACGCCAGTCGTAAACGAACGATGGCGGACATCGGTCAACGAATAGTCTGGAGTCACCATCAAATCCGTCAATTCCTGTAACTGCCAGTAGTTCTGGACGCTGATTGCATCCCTGACCAGCCAGCGCCTGAATGCCCTGATGTACTTCGCCTTTTCCAATGGCTCCCCGCCTTTCGGGGGATGCTTTTCCAACAAATTCAGCCAATACAGACGGTCCTGCTCATATACGTTGACATGCCGCCCCCCGCGCCCGCGAAATGCGCCTCGGGAAAACTTGCCGTCAACAACAGTGCCATATCTTGCAATTTCTTCCGTAAGAGAAAGTTGTGAAATGAACTGCCAGTCATTTGGCCGTTTCGCAATCGCCTCGTCACGCAATGAGTCATACTCCGAAGTGCGATTCAGGGAATTGAGGCAGTCCCTCGCCATCTCGAAATCACCCACCGCTTTCTCGCCGCCGTTCTTCTCATTGCGCAGCAATTTAACGAAAGCATCGTAGGCCTCCTTGTTATTGTCCTCCTTCCTGAGTTTTAGTGCGCTTTCGCGCAACTCCGTGATTTCATCCGAAAAGACGAACAGCGACAGACAGAGAAGCAGGCTCAATAGTTTCATGGCATCCTTCAGTGGTTGATGTTCAGCAATTATCTAAAACGTTTTTTATGGGACAATTGACAGATGGGACAATTGTGACAGATGAGACAATTAAGACATTTCCCGCCTGTATTGTCTTTCCCACTTGTCCCATTTGTCCCACATGTCCCATTGTTGTTTTTTATACGCCTCCTATACAATAATGCACTCGTCAAGATTTTAAAATGCAACAAATGATTTTCAGGTCTCTCGGTGCTGGCGTGCCGCCGTCGCTGCCGTCTTGCAATTCCTCTTTTTCTGCTTATATTCCCCTTCGTGCTTTTTCTTTAACCCACCATAAAAAGGAACATTCCACTTATGAAAAAGACCCTTCTAATCCTCCTTTGCATCTGCGGAGCCGTTTTCGCGCAACTCGGCGTCAACCTCGTCCAGAACCCTGATTTCGAGGAACTTGACGATAGAGGTTTCCCCGCCAAGTGGAACTACATCCCCGAAACGTTCAAGTCCGCGACGGACAATGTCTTCGAGGGCAAGCGAAGCGTCCATTACTTCAACACGGTTGCTGGAAAATACCAGTTCTTCTCGCAGGACATCCCTGCCAAGCCAGGCCATACATACGAATACACCATCTACGCCAAACAGGTGAACCGCCCCGAAGCCAAAGGCGCAGGCAGACCGCCAAAAGCGAACGCCTTCATTGAGTTCTGGTTCAAAGGCAACTACCTCGGCGGCGACTACACGCCGTCCATCCTTCCGCTCAATACGGACTGGGTCAAAATCGTCGGCCAGACCACCATCCCCGAAAACGCAACAAGGGTCAACTTCGGGTTCCGCGCCACGCCCGACGGCACGAACCTCTGCGATATTTGGTTCGACAAATGCTCCGTCGTAGAGATTGAGGGAGAATACATCAATAACTTTGCCACCACGAACAAATACCGCGATATGTCTGACGGCGGCATGGTGACCATCTTCCAGGGTCTCGGCTCCGCCTTCAAACGCCTGCCTGAAAACGCCGCTTCAACCATTCGCATGGAAATCCTTGACAGCACAGGCAAGGCCGTCATGACACTCTCCCCAGATTCCATCCAAAAGGAATTCGTCACGTTCACGTTTGATTCATCAAAACTCCCCGCAGGCAAATACGCACTCCAAGGCTCCTGCACATCTCCTCTCAACCATAAAGAATACAAAAGCAACTCCGCTTTCACAAAGGTCGATAAACTTCCTGAATTCAAAGCCTATATCGACGACCATCGCCGCATGATTGTCGATGGCAAGCCATTCTTCCCGCTCGGAATGTATTTTGGCCCGGTCACCAAGGAAAACCTCCAGCCGTACATCGACACGAAATTCAACTGCCTCATGCCATACAATCCGCCGACGGATCCCGCAATGTATGATTACATGCATGAAAACAATCTGAAGGTCTTCTACGCAATTAAGGACGCCGTCAGTTCACGCACGCATGACGCCAAGGCTACGGAAACAAAGCAGGCGAGCGGCATCGCACGGCTCGAAAAATGGAAGCACCATCCCGCCATCATTGCATGGTACATCAACGACGAACTCTCCAGGGAATTCGTCAACGACGCCATTACCTATCGCAGAAAATGCGAAGAACACGACCCATCCAGACCGACCTGGACCGTCCTCTGCACACCCCAGGACTTCAGAACATACGTTCCCGCCTCCGATATCCACGGCTGTGACCCGTACCCCATCCCCGATTACATTCCCTTGCGCGCGTTCAACTGGACCAAAACGATGAACGATGCCGTCATGGGGTCGAAGATGATCATCCAGGTTCCGCAAGCATTCTGCTGGGGTCGCTACTGGGTCAAATACGGCTTCACAAAGGAAAGATGCGCCAACTGCCGCAGACCATCCTTCCTGGAGATGGACGCCATGTCGTGGATGTGCATCGCTGGAGGTGCCAACGGCCTCATCTACTACTCCTATTTTGATCTGATGGCTCGCGACAAGGCGACGGACATCCTCCCGCGCATCCCCTTCGACGAGCACTTCGGCGAGTGCAAACAGATCGCCGAACGCATCATGGCGCACGAGAAGGTGCTGCTCTCCATCGAAAAGCCACTCGATTTCACCGTCAAGGAAAACGCTGGCGGCGAAGTCGCCTTCAGGCCATACGCGCTCGACGGCATCACGTGGCTTCTTGTCGTGAACACCTCCGAAAAGGCCGCCAGGACCATCAGGCTGGAAAT
>JAGCTA010000545.1 GCA_017963875.1 Victivallales bacterium
AAGAGCAAGGGCGACGCGAACGGCGTCATCGAAGTCGCCAACTACGGTCACACCGAGCCCCGCAATCAAATCAAGTCGCTGAGCGTGGTCAAGGTCGTCAACAAGGAACTCGCGAAAAGCGGCAAGGCTATCCACCTCAATATGATTGACACCTACAACACCATCCTCCACATTGAGACGAAGACGCTTCTGCCCCACTGCTACGGTGCCCTGATGAATAAAATCGCGTCTGGGTCGCTGAAGCCCAGCGAGACGCTGCTCAAGAAAAAGGGTGTCACGGTTGAACGCCAAGATGTGGAACAGTGGCGCACGTACATCTCCAATCCAAAGATACTGGAGAAGATTGACATCCCCCGAAAACTTTTCAACTATCTCAACCAGCCGCAGGGGACGGACGACGCCCTAGATCTTGTGGGCTGGAAGAAGGACTTCAAGATGAATCCCGACCAGGCGCTGCGCAATTTCGTCATCAAAAACTTATCGCCGAAAGTAGTCAAGGACGTCGGGGCGAACGATGAGACCATCAACATGCTGTGCGATAAACTCAAGGAATATGTTACCATCTACAATATGAAGGATGGTCCCGATAAGAAAGCGAAGATGGAGGAGTTCCTGAAGTTTGAGAACTGGCAGTGTACGCCGGAGGACAAGGCCCGCATCAATGGTGAGCTCAACGATCTCGTCGTCGAAAAGGCCAAGGAAAAGAATATGCCGGTGCAGAACGCCAAACGTACTTACGGCAAGGAAATAAAAGCCGCGTTTTACGCTGGGTCGCCGTCCAAGGCTCTGCACAACCTCTCCTCCTACAACCTATTCGCGAACGTCCTAATGTACGCCACTTTCCGACAGACCAGCAAGATCGGGCTGGATTTCTTCAAGGAACAAGGCAAGCCAATCCTGTTCCACACGAGCCACCGAAATCTCATGGACTTCGGCAACATCGACTGGATTCTGAACGAGAACCATTGGAAGACGGGGCAACTTGACCAGAACAACATCGGCTCCGAAATCACACACTCGGAGGTTCGTCACGCGAACAAACTCGTCCAAAGATACGGCAATGACGTCAATGGCGCGAACCTCTGGTTTGTGAGGGGTGCGCAGTGAGCGCACGATATTCTTCTCTCCGCCCACAGTCTGTACACCTATTTTGCCAGGAAGATGAAACGGATGTCGTCCATTCGTCTTGCATCAAAGCCTTTTTCCTTTGCGAAGTCTAGACCGCTATCATCAATGCCGTATGGCCTTTTTTTCCCTGATGTTGGACAATGACTATTTTGTTGATTATCGGCGAAAAAGTGATGGAAGTCTTTACGAAAACTCTTATGGCGACTAGTAATCATCGAAAGAGGTTGTATATTCATTTCTGTTTCAAAGTAAGGCGGGACAACACTAAAGAATGAAATGAGAGAAGATGGACATCAAGCGTGATTTTTATCTGGAGAAATTGATCGCTCGAAAGAACGATGGCTTTGTGAAGATCATCACTGGCATACGCCGTTGCGGCAAGAGCTATCTTTTGAACGAATTGTTTCGGGAGCATCTCCTGAAACAGGGACGTGTACGCCCCGACAACATCATCCAGATTGCCCTTGACAGCATAGAGAATGCGCACCTGTGCAATCCATACCGTTTATACGAATATGTTCGCAGCAGAGTCAAATCCCCCCGCACAAGATACTATGCCCTGATTGATGAGATTCAGATGTGCGAGGAGGTTCCCAATGGCATTCCTGGTTCAAAGGGAACCGTCACATTCTATGACACCTTGAATGGGCTGATGAAGATTCCGAACTTGGACGTCTATGTGACTGGCTCGAACTCCAAGATGCTGTCCGACGACGTGGCTACGCATTTCCGCGATCGGGGTAAAGTCATTCGCCTCCATCCCTTGAGTTTCTCGGAGTATCTACCTGCAAGTGGCAGGGATGCACTGCTGGCTTTCCAGGAATATCTTGTATATGGCGGAATGCCGGAGGCCGTGCTTCTGAAGACGCCACAGGAAAAGCAGGAGTACCTTTCTGGGCTTTTCGAGACCTTGTATGTCAAGGACATTGTCGAACATAATAAACTGAAGGACGATTTGCTGCTCGAATATCTGATTGACGTGCTGATGAGCAGCGTGGGAAGCCTGACCAATATCAGCAGGCTGGTGGACACGCTGAAATCGACACAGAAGATTCAGACTAATCCGCATACGTTGAAGACCTTTGTGAAGTATTTGATGCAGGCTTATCTGTTTGGGAAGGCCGAACGCTTCGATGTGAAGGGACGCAAATACCTTGCTTATCCATCGAAGTACTATGCAGAGGACATCGGCCTCCGCAATGCCAGGCTGAACTACCGCCAGACGGAGCAGACGCATCTACTGGAGAACGTCATCTACAATGAACTCATTTCCAGAGGGGCGAAGATCGATGTCGGCGTTGTGGAGATTGAGCATTACGACGATGGCAGGCGGGAGAAGCACCTCCACGAAATCGACTTCGTGGTCAATCTTGGCATGGGCAAATTGTACATCCAGAGTGCACTTACGCTTCCCGACAAGGAAAAGCGAGACCAAGAGACGCTCCCCCTGCGCAATACAGGGGATTCCTTCCGCAAACTCGTCGTGACAGGCGACAACCAGCCTTTCTACACGGACTCCGACGGCATCTCGTATGTTGGCATCATCCCATTTCTGCTGGACAAGTCCATCCTCTCAAGTCTGATGGACTGAAAAGGTCATTGAACGAAATCTTTCAAAGTATGGCGGAATACCGCCTTACTTTGAAATAAGAGGCAATTTAAAGATCAGTGCATAATGCGTCAGGAGTCCCCCAAAGCAACTGCTTTGTGAAAAACGTCGGGGTTGAAAGAATTGATTGACACAACGCTTTATCCATCGGTTTGAGGGGATTTGGAGAAGGGCTACCCACGCTATCACCAGACCTTTTGAATCTTCTTTTGCGAACACCAGACCTTTGGATATTTGAGCATGAGATCATACTGGAAACAAGGGAGTTTCGACCATTGTTTTGATTCTACTTCTCGTAGATATTGCCTGCCCCATGTTCGGATGAATCCCGCTATGGCGCTATGACAATAATCCGTCATGCCACCCTCCGCACTCTATGAAAGTATTTTTGAGTAGTTCGCCAAAACATTCCCTGTAAATCATAGAAAACACCTATTTCGTGCGGTTTTCGTATGTAAAATTATATTTTCCGCATGTAATCGGTGTTAATATAACTTTTTGTTTGTACTTTTCCAGCCAAATACCGAAAATATGAGTAGTTGATTTCCGCAGATGCAGAGCTTATAGGCAGAGAATCTTCATCCTTTTCTGCCTCCTTTCGCGGTTTCGACTTGCTTTTCTCCAAAGCAATGGCAAATCATTGTCCGCGTCCACAAGGACTGCGTAAACTGATTCAATCAGGAGCAACTATGTCCAATAGTCAAACCAAACATTACGATCCCTACAAACATTTGCGCGACCTTCCGCTGAACATTCAGTTGGCCGTCTGCCTTGTCGCCTCCGTCCTGCGGAGGATAGAGGCTAAGCAGGAACATCTTGACGGGAAGGAGAATGCCAAAGCCACCAAGCTAGGAATAGGCATTCATGCCTATCCAAAGACCGAGTGCAGAGAAGCCAAATTCCTTCGTCAGTCAAGGAGCTCCATCACCCGTTCCGAAACCATTCTCTCCACCATCGCCAGACGCCGTGCCTCCCAGTTGTACCGCGGATTGCGTTTGAACTTGAAATCCAGCAGTTTCCTCAAGGCATTCTGCTGGGCGTGGGTGATAACCGACCTGGCTTCATCAATGAAATTGTCATA
The DNA here is from genome assembly GCA_017963875.1 of Victivallales bacterium. The sequence goes on from JAGCTA010000545.1 coordinate 3,819, forward strand.
GACGCGCGGCAGGAGCGTTCTTACGTATTTCCGCATCGCGCCAAGGCTCTCAAAGACATCCAGCGGTGCAAGGCTGAACAGTGAATTCCCATGGTCAAAGAGAGGCGCAGGCGCGATGATGCGGTTGGCGTGGCTGTCCACCAGGAAGCCAAAGTTGCCGAAATGGCGGTCCGTATTGCAGATGACCGCGTCGAAGACAAGCATCTCATTGAGGGCATCCACAAATTGCCCCCCAAGCGTTTCGCAGTATGTCCTGACAGCGGTCATCCCTCCCTTCGTCACCAGCCTTCCAACGGGAATGAATGAGACGTCCTTTGAGGTGAACATGTCGCAGACCGAGCACAGCCGCCCCTTCCATCTGGCAAGGGAATAGGATACGGCATTGAAGCCGAGAGTCTCCGCGATCTGGGAGGCATAGCATTCGGAATACGGCTCGTTCCCCGTGTTGGAAGCCCCCTCCGTCCCTCCCTTGTAGAGCCTTACGGCACCGTTCTGCCTGCGCCAGCATTTGGGGAGCATTCCGTTGGTGGTGAACTCTGGGCTGGAGGAGATGCGTGAACTGTTGTCGCTGCCAAAGCCCGTGAAGGCAATCTCACCCAGGACGCGGCTAAATTTGTTGTCATACTGGTTGAATTGAGCAAATGTCCCGTCGAATCCCTCCTCAGTCACCCAATGGCAGTCATTCAGCGAGAGGCCCTTGGAAAGACGGATGACATCCATGGGACGGTTCGGACTCAGCCCCTGCGACGCAAGAATGACGTCTACGTATGCGCGGTTTCGCGGAATGGTCCTATGGCGCAGCCAGGCCTCCAGGCGTTCGGCATCCACCTGCCGATGAAAATCCAGGGGAAGCAGTTCCCTGTGGTTCTCATCGAACCAAAGAATCCGAATGGAAGCCTCCGCGCCCTGTTCCGCCGAAAAGCGCACCAGCGGAGTGTCAAAATGTCTCAGCGTATAAATCATTTCATTTTATTTCCTTAATGGGCATTAACTTAATGTAGCACAATTTACTCTGTTTGCCATCAGGAGATTTTCAAACGAACAAGATGTGATTGAACTATAATTTGGTCCACATGACTTGGACCAGGCTCAAGCAGTTTCCATTGTGAGCCATAGCGACAGTTACTTAGGGGGTTACTGGGTGGCTACTGAGGTGTGTCACTGGGGACACTTTCGGCCACTTTTTGCAGATTCAAGAGGAATGCGCAAGTTAGGCGTCGTTCACATGATTGCGATAATCTTCATGTATCGCCTACGTCGATTGAATGACCTTCCTCATGGAGTGCATCCAGCGCATAAGCGAAATCCCCTTCTTTTGTGAAAACGTAATCGGTATTGAAGGTGGATATCGCGAATATGCCGATACCCCTGCTCGCCAGGCAGGACGATATCTTTGCAAGGATGCCTACGAGAGAAAAGTCCAGCACGCCCTCTATGCGGAAGGCCCGCCAGTTGTCCTCCCTCTCCAATACGTTCTGAGGAACCAATGCCGTCGGACAGACCAGTGACTTCTCTTCGTCCGTGCCTCCTGTGAAGACGAACGGTTTTTCGAGGTCGATTCCCGAAAAACTGGCAAGCTTGCAGACTGAAAATTTACCGGGAATAACTTTGAGCTTCATTGCCTGTCTAGCCTCCCGAGATGTTCAAGGTTTTCGCCGTCCACGCGGAGCGTCACCCACTCGGCCATCCTGACAGCCCCCAGGGATTCGTAGAATTTCATGCTGGGTTTGTTCCATTTCAGGCAGGCCCATTCCACGCGTCCCCAGCCGTTCTCAACTGCGATTTCTGCGAGCTGCTTGAGAAGTCTCTTCCCGATGCCCTTTCGGCGGAACTGCGGACGCACATACAAGTCTTCCAAATAAATGCCCGGACGCGCCAGCCATGTGGAGAAGTTGTTGAACCAGAGCGCAAAACCAGCCTTCTCGCCATTGCACTCCGCAATCAGCACCTTGGCGAAACCCTTCACGAAGATGTTCTCGTGCAGCATCTCCTCTGTGGATTTGTCCAGCTCCGCCGAATGCTCGTACTCCGCAAGCTCGTGTATGCACGACTTGATGAACGGCACGTCCTCAGCAACTGCGTTGCGTATAATGATCGCATCATCTGACATTATGGCATTCCTCCATCTTTTTTTAGTTGCCATCCAAAATCGCCTGTGTAGATCATCTGGCGTGTCATGCCTCCGTCGATGCAGATGTTCTCGCCTGTGATGACCACCACCTTGTGCTTGAATGACATTTCCACTTCCTTGCTTTAGCCTCTTTCGTTCAGGATATGTTTGTAGATAACCTCGTCACCAGGTTCGAAACAACAGAACACCACTTTCTGGAACGAAACAGACGAGAAAGCCAGGACGATTCCAAGATTATTCTTCATTTATCCTGTTCTCCTTTGTCCTGGGTGCTTTTTTCAGGGAAAAGCCCGTTCAGCCATTCGATGACGTCGTCCTCCGTGTGATGGGATGAAACGCCGATATTCAGGCGTCGCTCAATCTGGTTGGAGCCCCGAGCCGTGAAGCCCTTCAGTACCGTCGCGTTCGGGCAGGCCTTTCTGATATCCTCCTCGAACAGTGGTGCTCCGCCTCCGCCGTGTGTGCTGAACGGCACAAGCGTCTTGCCGGCCAGCGGGTGCTCCTTGAGGAAGGTCGCCATCGGCGGCGTGTATGTGCCGTACCAGATTGGCGAGCCGATGAAGACAATTTCATATTCGTCCAGCGGCGGGACGGGCTTGATTGCCCGCTGCGTCCCGTCCCTGCGTTCCTGTGTGGCGACCTTGAGCGTCTGCGAGTAAGCAGCGGGATACGGTTCGACGGGTTCGACCGCGATCATCTCGCAGCCGAACTGCTTCTGTATCCAGCCCGCCACGACCGCTGTGTTGTGAACTTTGGACTGGGAGTAATAGACGATTACGGCCTTGCCTGGCAGTTTTGCCGTCAGGCGAAGCGTACCAGATTTGCCTTTCCGTTTGCATGCGCGGCATCCGACGGCGATTCCTATGCCGACAATCAGCAGCAGAATCAGTGAAACAATAACGATTTTCATTCATACACCTCAGTTGTCTTTCTTTTCCAGCAGTTTCAAGATTAACGCCTCTACCACGGCCATGCCCACTGTCGGTTCGAGACGTGCTATGACATTGCCATCGCGATTGATGACGAACTTGGAGAAGTTCCATTTGATGTCACTGCCGATAATACTTCAACTTTCCTGGTGGACAATCTCATGGCATGCAGTTTCCGCAATCATGGGCTGGACACTCTTCCTGTGTTCTACAATCTCGCTACGATGGCGGCAAGCTTGGCGCGGGTGGCTTCGGTCTTCTGCTCGTCGTTCTTTGCCGTGACGATTCCCGCATCCTCATATCCACAATAGGCGATGATGCCCTTGTATTCGGCAACTGCGCCGTCATAGACGCCAGGCGAATAGGATGAAAGCAATAGAGCGGTCTTCCG
>JAGCTA010000546.1 GCA_017963875.1 Victivallales bacterium
TTGAAGCAACGTGTCATGCTAGCGGCCTGCGACCTCTACCGTCCCGCCGCCATTGACCAGTTGGAAGTTCTCGCAAATGAACTCAACGTTCCCGTCTATATCGACCGCGAGTCAAAGGATGTCACGAAAATTTCGCAGGCAGCCGTAGAGAAAGCGCGTTCGGAAAATATGGACGTTTTGATTCTTGATACCGCAGGGCGACTTCAAATTGATGAAACGCTTGTCCAGGAACTCGTCAACATCAAGAAGCAAGTTAAGCCACAGGAAATCCTCCTGGTTGGTGATTCTGCGTTGGGTCAGGAAGCAGTTTCCGTCGCGGAGCATTTTGACCATGCTCTCGGCATCACGGGCATCATATTGACCAAACTGGATGGTGATGCACGCGGCGGTGCGGCGTTGTCGATGCACCAAGTCACAGGGAAACCGATCAAATTTGTCACCATCGGTGAACGCCCGATGGATTTGGAGAAATTCCATCCTGACCGCATGGCGTCCCGCATCCTTGGCATGGGGGATGTCGTCTCATTCGTTGAAAAGGCGACAGAGCAGTTCAATGTTGAAGAAACGGAAAAACTTGAAGAGCGCCTGAAGAAAAACAACTTTGGGTTTGACGATTTTCTTGACCATATATCAAAAATCCGCAAGATGGGTGGTTTCATGTCCCTGCTGCGATTCCTTCCTGGAATGCAGAACCTCCCAATGAACGATATGGTCAGTGATGAAGCCATCAAACGTATTGAAGGAATCATCAACAGCATGACGCCGAAAGAACGCCGAAATCCCGATATCATCACTCCCTCCCGCAGAAGACGTGTGGCGAATGGTTCGGGCGTACCAGAGACCGAAGTCACCAAACTGTTGAAGAATTTCTCCATGATGCGCCAGGTGATATCCAAGATGGGCAACTCTGGCATGCCAGACATTGGAAACATGTTCGGCGGCATGGGAGGGTTAGGCGGTATGGGTAGTATGGGTAGTATGGGTGGTCTTGGCGGCCTAGGGGGCATGGGCGGAGGCGGAATGCGCATGCCAGGAAGCATGGGCGGAGGCTTTCATGCACCCAAGACCGCATCCCAGCGCGAGAAAAACGCATTGCAGAAAAAGAAAGAAAAACAGGCCCGTAAAAAGGCACGTCGCAAATAAACAAGGAGAATGGTTCAAATGAAAACCTTGGGATTCCACCACATTCAAATGAAATGCCAGGACTTGGATGCATCGATAGCATTTTACAATACCCTCGGCATCACTGTTGAACGCTCCTGGGGAACTGGCGAGAAACGCGCCTGCATGCTCAATGTCGGTAATGGCAATTATCTGGAATTGTTTGCAGGCGGAGAAAAGGGCGACAAGCCAGAAGGTTTTGTCGGGCATTTTGCCATTCAAGTCGATGATACGCAAGCCGCTTTTGACATTGCCATGGCAAATGGCGCGGCAGAAGTCCGCCCCGTCACGCGCCTCGACATCCCAAGCACTCCTGCCCTCCCCGTCATACTTGCATTCGTCAAAGGGCCTGACGGGGAAATCATCGAATTCTTCCAACTGCTCTGAAACAATCATTTGTCATAACGTCTAGGAGAAACATCATGTCTGACAGAAAATATCTCGTTCATGTTTTTGGAAAACCTGGCTGCGCCAAATGCGCCATGCTCCAGAAACGCCTTGACGCACTATTGGAACAGCCGCCATACAAAGACAAATTCGTCAAGAAATACAATGATTTGACCACAGAGGAAGGGCTAGTCAATTTCTGCCTCGCACAGTGCGTGAACCCGAACCGCGTCCCCGCCATGGTCATTTCCGATGCCGACGGCAATTTCCTTGAGAATCCGAATCCAGGCGAACCAGACACTGTCTGCGGCAACTCCAGACTCTACCAATATCTTGGCATCCAAACAGACTACTCAGATGAAGGGAAAGGCGTCATCAAGCCAGAGATGATTGAGAAGATTCTCAACTCCGTCAAATAACCTCTTTTTTGAATGATGTCTAGCGAATATTCCGTCATCCACAGCGTCATGCAGCAAGCGACCCTGATTGACTATCCTGGCCGCATGTCCGCCTTGATGTTCACATCTGGATGCAATTTCCGTTGCGGATTCTGCCATAATTATGAATCATTGCATGAGTTTGATGCCAAGACATACACGTTTGAAAAACTCGCGGAGATTTGCAAAGGCATCAAGAAACAGTGGACACATGCCGTGACCATCACTGGAGGCGAACCCACGCTCCATGCGGGTCTCCCAATGACGATGCAGTTTCTCCGAGAACAGGGCTTCGCCATCAAACTGGATTCCAACGGCTCCAATCCCGAAATGCTACAGGAAGTCTTGCCATTGGTGGACTATATCGCCATGGACCTTAAATGCCCTCTTGACAGATACAAAGCACTGGTCGGATATGGTGATACGGACAAAATCCGCCAATCCATACGAATCATCATGAATTCAGGGAAACCATACGAATTCAGGACAACCATGGTAGAGCCGTATTTCTCACGCGAAGATCTCAATGACATGGGAAAGACTGTCATGGGGGCGGAACGCTATACCGTGCAGGCTTTTGTCCCCCATGACAATCTGCCTGACATTTCACTGCGCATGCAGCCCCGAACGCGTCCCTCGTTCCTGAATGACGCTGCCGAAATCCTGCGCGGCTATGTTAAAAACGTTGTGGTGCATGGTGTATAAATGAAAGACGATTTGTTCAAAAAACATCCTGTCAAAGTGGCAGTCGTCGGTAGAAACCTTGATGATCTCATGCCAATACTGAAAGATTTCCCCGTGCAGATTGTCACGCAGGAACCTGATTTGGTCATTTCATACGGCGGTGACGGCTCACTGCTCGGCTCTGAGCAGAAATACCCCTCAATTCCTAAATTCCCACTCCGTGATTTTCGCCAAAACCCCAAATGCCCATGTCATGATGAACGGACTGTCCTTCAGCAACTGTTCAATGGACAACTCAAGACGTCGCTACTCTGCAAACTCCATGCCGAACTCCCAGACGGGATGACGCTGACTGGCATCAACGATATTGTCTTGTCAAATCTGCATGTTTCCAGTGCCATCCGATACCGCCTCTGGCTTAATGGCGAATTATTCCGTGGACAGATTGTTGCCGACAGTCTCGTCGTGTCTACGCCTTTTGGAAGCACTGGTTATTTTCATAGCATCACACGCGGAACAATTCAGACAGGGCTAGGTCTGGCTTTCAGCAACTCCATGGACCTCAATGGCTTTACCATCGTGCCACAGGACACAGTCATCGACGTCGAACTGCTTCGCGGGCCAGCCCATGTCGCGGCAGACAATGACCCACGAGTCTGCCAACTGAAAAACGGAGCCAGAATACGCATCAAAATCTCTCCAACCCCAACGCCTGCATACGGCATTGACATTTTCCGTTGCGTGGACTGCTACAATCTCCGCAGAAATGGATTAAATTAAATCGCAAGCCAATCTATGATTGGCATCCTTTCAAACTCAGGATTTTTCATGAACGCCATATACTACATCAACAGCCTTCTAGCAGTATTCTTCTGGTCCTACCTTGTCGGAAGCATCCCCAATGGATATCTCATTGGGAAATTCAATGGATTGGACATCAGGGAACACGGAAGCCATAATATCGGCGCGACAAATGTTCGGCGTATCCTCGGGCGTGACTGGTCAATCCTTTGCTTTGTGCTTGATTTCCTGAAAGGTTGGCTGCCCGTCCTTTACATCGGCCATCATCTGGCCGCCAACTGGGCATGTGGTGCCGCTATTGGCGGTCTCATCGCCGCAATTGCCGCAGTATGCGGACATATTTTCCCCATCTGGCTCAAGTTCAAAGGGGGAAAAGGCGTGGCAACAAGCCTAGGAGTCGTCTGCGGATTGGCTTTCATCCCGTTGATTGCTGGAGTCGTTGCATGGCTTGTCGTTTTCTATAGTTGCAAACACATTGTATCCGTCGCCAGCATGGCGGCGGTGACTGTCATGGCGATTGTCGCGCTTGCCATGTATTTTGCTGGCTGCCCGTCCATGCCGTTTTTTACCGCCTTGCTAATCGTCATACTTGCAGGATTGGTTATCATCCGCCACAAGGACAATATCATCCGCTTAATCCACGGCAATGAGAATTCATTTGTAAAAGTCAACAAGAAAAAATAGTCCCAACTAATGCTATTATTGTTCGCCGCCATACTGATGATTATGTTTTCCCTGCCTCTGCAAGGGCAACCGCGCACGTTGCCTGCAGGCATTGAAAAACTCCCTGACGGCAATTACAAAATGGACTCCGTCACCATACGAACCGCCAGCGGTGAACTTGCTTTCCCCGCCAGATTCGTTTTGAAGGAAGGGGCGCTCGAAGTCATTATCGCCAAACCTGAAGGACGATTGCACGAGACATTGCTTGTCACGGAAACCCCTGCTGTCAAAATCCAAACCGCCCTTTACCTTCTCAAAGCGCGCAACGGCGCACGTTCAAAGGACAAACAAGAGATCAAGCAGGGGACATTGGTGGACATTGATATCGAGTGGACGGATGACAAAGGCGTCAGCCATCGCGATCCCATAGAGGAATGGATACTTGATCGACGCACCAAGGCCCCAATGAAACGCATCGGCTGGGTATTCACTGGTTCGGGAATCCATCAGGGAAAGTTTCTCGCAGACGCAGAAGGAAACATCGTCATTAACTGGTCTCAAGGAGCCACAGTCTTGGATTCACCCGATCCTGAAAGCGAAGACGACACATTGCACACAGTCAACTCAGCCAAGCCTCAGCCCTCAAACTCAGCAGATGTCACGGTCGTTTTCCACCCACGTGTCGGACGATAAACCGCTGTTCATCTTAATAGTCTGAATTAGAAAAATCATTACATGAAAAGGAATTCACAATATGCCATTTGACCAAGGAACAATTTCATTTCGTATCTGCCGTCTCCCCGAACCCATGCCGAAGGACTCCGTCGAGCGTTTTGCACAATTTGCCGCACAGGGGCTTGACCAAGTTCAAGACGAACCGATGTGGGGATGGGTTTCACCACGACACCTTCTTGACTGCAACATCACTGAAGACACGGTCAAGGTTGCAGGATACTATCATCTCTGCCTTAGACAGGCCGAACGCAAAATCCCAGCGTCGCTACTCACCGCCGAATGCCGCATGGTTGAACTGACACGCATGGCAGAAAAGGATGTGGACCACCTTAATAAAAAAGAACGCAAGACCATCAAGGATGAGGTACATGCACGCCTTCTTCCTGAAATGCCTCCACAACTCTCTGGCATCTATTTTGCCGTTGACCCCAACGAAAATCTCCTTTACACGACTGCGACATCCGCCCATCAAATGGATCTTTTCCTTGGATTCTTTACAAAGGCTATCGGCTTTGAACCTATTCCGCTAAGCCCCGAATCTGCTGCGGCGGCACTATTTGAACTGGACCCCGCCGCAGTCCCCAACCTCAGCCTCTCGCCTGAAGACAACTCCGCCGAACCGTCTGGAACCTTGGGGCAGAATTTCCTCACATGGCTCTGGCAATATCAGGAAGAGCGAAACGGCGAATTGCCTTCCTCCAAACTCGGCGACTTCTCGCTTTTCATTGACGGACCGTTGACACTGGTCGCAGAAGGCTCTGGTGCCTTCGAGACTTCCATCAGGAAAGGCATTCCTACTCATGCCGCCGAAGCCAAGGCATCATTGCTTGTCGGAAAAAAACTGAAACGGGCGAAACTCGTATTTGCCCGTGCTCAAGGTGAGGAATGGTCATGCACACTTGATGCTGACGATTTCTCATTCAAGGGCCTTAAACTGCCAGAAGGGGAGGCGCTGGATCCCGCATCCATATTTGAAGAGCGCATGACGAATCTCTTCATTTTCCAGTCGGTGTTCTTTGCGCTTTACCAGAAATTCCTTGCTGAAATGACCGATGATGAAAAACAGCATCAATATCTGGAACGCGCCAAGGCATGGATTAAAGACAGGGAAGCGCGATGATTATCGCAACAGGCATTGACATCATTGAAATCAAACGGCTGGCCTCATCCGTCCAACAATACGGTGAACATTTCCTGAATCGCGTATATACGAAAGAAGAACAGATGGCGGCTCCAACATCCGAACATGTCAGAATATGCTATTACGCAGGACGCTGGGCTGTCAAGGAGGCCGTTTCCAAAGCACTCGGCACAGGCATCGGTCCTTCATGCGCCATGACTGACATCGTCGTACTCAATGACGCGGCAGGAAGACCGCATTTGGAATTGCGGGGACACGCAGCGGAAACTGCCAACAGACTAGGCATCCACAAAATCCACATTTCAATATCCCATGAGCGTGAATATGCCGTCGCCCATGCCATAGCAGAAAACTAAAAGTTTTTTCCATTATTATTTCAACCATGAATATTCGCATCATCTGCATTGGAGACGAACTCCTTTCTGGAGACACCATCAACACCAACCTGGCGACCGTTGGCGACATCCTTGCACAAAACGGCCTGTCGATTTCAGGCGAACAGTGCGCCCCTGACGACCATGACAGCATCGTAAATGCCCTTAATTCCGCCGATGGCGCGGAAGTGGTCATCATCATCGGCGGACTTGGCCCTACAAAAGACGACTTGACACGCCCCGTCACGGCCGAATACCTCCATCGTCCACTTCATCTCGACCAGACAATCAGGCAACATATTGCCAATTATCTTGGCCAGCGTGCGCGTACCATGCCATCAGACGCCATTGACACGCAGGCACAGGTTCCCGAAGGCGCAGAAATCCTCCCAAATGACAATGGCACCGCGCCTGGTCTGCTCATGATTTCACCGACGACCCTCTGGGCACTTCTCCCTGGTCCCCCCCGTGAAATGAAGCCCATGTTTGAGAACTATCTTCTTCCTCGAATCCTAGAACGTGAGGAAAAACATCTCGAAGTGCTGACGGTTCGCATCTGCGGCCTTCCAGAATCACGTGTGGAAGCAGGAGCAGACAAGGCGATCGCTGGTATTCCTGGACTCCATTTCGCCATCTGCCTGAAAAACGACTGCATCATGATTCGCCTGACGACACCTGAATCCCAAGATTCCCATGCTCGCCTTGAGCGTGCCAGAAAGGCACTGTCCGACGAATTCGGTTTTCGGCTCATGCCGCCTGACTGCATCACCGCAGCACAATATCTAGGGAAAATCCTGCTGGCGAAAGGGTTGGTCATGGCGACGGCTGAATCCTGCACGGGTGGCGGCATCGCCCACGCCCTCACTGCCATCCCTGGCTCATCTGAATGGTTTGTCGGTGGCATGGTCACATACGCCAATGAATGGAAGCACAATTATCTAGGCGTCAAAAACAAGACACTTGAGACATATGGTGCCGTCAGCGAGGAGACCGTCCATGAAATGCTGAATGGCCTCTGCATTCGCTGCGGTGTTCCTGCGGGCGTCGCTGTATCGGGCATTGCAGGACCTGGAGGAGGCACGCCTGAAAAACCCGTTGGAACGGTAGTCATCGGTGCATTTGCCCCTGGCTGGCGTTCTGTCCGCACCATGCACTATAATGGTCTGCGTGACACTGTCCGACTTCGCTCCGCGTCGTCCTGCATCAACCTCCTCATCGAGGGATTGCTTGCACCAAAAGATGATGAATCAAAAGGCAATGGCCAAATCCATTGACGTCAATTTTGACCATCGTCATGGCAGTGACATCTGTTTTTGACATCGATTTTGCATCATTGTCCAGATAAACAATTGTCACAAGTCGCAAAAACATGACAATAATGTATATTAATATCTATAATGACAGGCGGGTTTTAACCGTGCCACTCGGGTGAGTGGTGGACACCGCAGTCACTACAGGCATGAAAAAGGAAGTGCTCACATGAAAAAGGTATTGATTCCGACAAAACTGGATCTTGTTGCCAAAGAGTATCTTACATCAAAGGGATACACAGTCGTCCAGGATTCTGAAACGCCAATGATGGATTTAATCAAGGCAAACAGCGATTGTGAAGGAATGATTGTCCGCAGTGAGAAAGTCACATCCGAAATCATCGATATGCTTCCCAACCTTAAAGCAGTTGTACGCGCAGGCGCGGGTTTCAATACCATCGACACCGCTTATGCGCGCAAGCGCAATGTCGATGTCATGAATACGCCTGGTGCGAATGCAAACGCCGTCGCCGAAGAAGTCATCGCCTTGGCGTTGGCCGCATATCGTTTTGTGGTTCCAGCCGATGTCACCACGCGTGCAGGTGGTTGGGAAAAGAAGAAATTCCTCGGCCGTGAATTGACTGGAAAGACGCTGGGTATTGTCGGGGTTGGCAATGTAGGTCAACTCGTTGCCAAACGAAGCAGCGGCTTCGAGATGAAACTCATCGGTTATGATCCGATTGTTCCTGCAGAGAAGGCTGCTGAATTCGGCGTCACGCTGATGTCTTTGGAAGAAGTGTTTGCACAAGCGGACATTGTCACGCTCCACATGCCAGAAAATGACAAGACGCGCGGCATAATCAATAAATCGCTCTTTGCATTGATGAAAAAGGGAGCCATGCTGATTAACTGCGCACGCGCAGGCATCATCAACGAAGAAGACCTGCGTGCCGCCAAGGCAGAGAAATCGCTATTGTTCGCGAATGATGTCTATGCGGCTGATGAAGCAGGCGCTAAGAGTGTTGCGGACATCGCCGATGTCATGATGCCCCATCTAGGTGCCAATACAAAGGAAGCGAACTTCACGGCCGCGAAACGCGCTGGTGAAGAACTTGCGGAATACTTTGAGAATGGCGAAAGAATATTCGTCGTCAACAAATAACCTCATTTCCTAAGGAATCCCTGTCATGCGGCTGCGATGCCATCGGGGATTCCTTTTTCATCTATGACCATTGCGGCGACAGTCTTGAGTTTTTCCTGCCATGAATTCTGTTCCAGTCCCATGACATGGCATCCATATCATGAATTTTATGAACAATGGGAAGGTTAAGACAGACACTTTGTGATCGGCCGTTTATGAAGCAGGTGGCATTGCTTGCCATCCCGATGGTCATTCAAAGTACCATAACCAACGTCGTTGGCCTGCTGGACAACCTGATGGTCGGTAACATTGGTACGTTGCCTATGTCTGCGGTCGCCATAGTCAACCAGTTGATGATGGTGTTCAATCTCTGTATCTGGGGGGGGCTTTCAGGCCCAGACATTTTCGGAACGCAGTATGCGGGAAAAAACGACCATGATGGCGTTCGAAATTGCTTTCGCATCAAATGGATGATATGCCTGGCGGTTCTTTTGCCGTTTACCATTGCATTTCTTTGCTATCCAGACCATTTGATTCAATGGTATCTTCAGGGAGACACACCTGAAACTGCGATTGAGACATTGGGATATGCAAAGGAATATCTTTATATCATGGTATTCGGCATGTTGCCTTTTGCCGTCGCAATGACGTATGCGACCACGTTGCGTGGCATTGGGGAAACACGCATTCCCATGATTGCCAGTAGCATAGCCATATTTGTGAATCTTGTCTTCAATTACCTGCTGATATTCGGCAAGTGCGGCTTTCCATGCATGGGAGTAACAGGCGCGGCGGTAGCGACGGTGATTTCCCGCCTAGTTGAACTTGGCATCATGCTGTTTCACACGCATCTCAACGCCGATCGTTTTCCGTTTATTTACAGAGCATACCGTTCTCTTTTAGTCCCTGTAAGGCTTTTCAAAGAAGTCTGCAAATGCGGCTGGCTGCTCTGGGGAAATGAATTGCTTTTTTCCGCTGGTCTCGCGGGAATGCTTCAGGGTTTTTCCCTGAGAGGCATCCAGGCGGTTGCCGCATGCAACATTGCCATGACCGTGGCAAATGTCTTTACATGCGTGTTCTACTCTGTCGGTAATACGCTCGCCATCATGGTCGGACATGAATTGGGAGCAGGACGCCATGAAGACGCAGAGGAAATCGGCTGGAAACTCAATTCATTGGGATTGCTGACCGCATTTGCCGTTGCCTTCATCGTCAGTCTTCTGGCTCCCTATATTCCATTCCTGTACAACACGAAGAATGATGTTCGCAGGTTGGCAACGGTCTTGATTTGGGTGACGGCATCCTATTGGCCTTTCCGTGCATTTGTCTATAATTGCTTTTTCATGATTCGGGCAGGCGGCAAGGCCGTATGGACGACAGTCATGGACAGCGGCTTCATGTGGGTTGTACGAATGCCTATTGTCTGGTCCATCGGCTATTTGACGAATATGGATATCAGACTATTCTATTTTATCATTTATTGGCTGGCGGCCATTCAATGCATTCTCGCCTACTGGATGGTGAAACACAGTGGGTGGAAAAGAAACCTTGTATGACGATTATTAAATAGGAAAAAACAATGGAAAAGGAAACGATATTCACACTCATCCGCCATGGCGAGACAAAAGACAATCTAAATGCCGTCCTACAAGGCCAAAGCGACACAGAACTGGACGATTTGGGCCTCGAACAGGCCAAAATGGTGGCGGCAAGACTACGGCAGGAAGGACCTTTTGATTGTTTTTTCAGCAGCGACCTGAAACGTGCGATGACAACAGCGGAAATTATCTCCGAAGCCATTGGCCTGCCTGTGATCGGAACAACTGAATTGCGTGAATGGAACCTCGGCATCCTTCAGCAACGGCCTGCCAAGGAACTATGGCAGGAATATCCAAAAATCATGGAATCATTTCGCTCTTCGGGCGAGGAACTGGAAATACCAGGAGGAGAAAGCCGCCGTCAGTTTCGAAAACGCGTCTCAGGATTTCTTGACCGCATGATAGAGGAACATTCTGGAGAGCATATTCTTCTTGTCACTCATGGTGGAGTCTTGAGAGCGATTTTCAGATATGCCATGCACATACCCGAAACATTGAGCATCCAGCCACAAGTCAGCAATACAGGTTTCAGTAGAATCGCCTTGAAATCCACTGGCTGGCAACTCCAATGTTGGAACGACATCTCTCATCTGCGCAATTTCAAAACCATAGATTTGCAGGCGTATTAGCCATCTTTGGCTATTGCAAAGACTTATATGCCCTTCTCCATCTGAAGACGCTGAACCATTGTAAAAATCACAAATGTCGCAAGAAGGGACGAACCGCCATAACTGAACAGCGGCAATGGAATGCCTGTATTTGGCATGAGTCCCAAATTCACGGACAGATGGATAAAAGCCTGTGTTGTGACCATCACGCCCGCACCTAGAAAAATGCAGCGGCCAATGGTGCTATCGTGTTTGCTCGCCAGACAACAGCAATGGAAACACCATGCGAGACACAAAAGCACGATGGGAATGACACCAGCGGCTCCAAGCAGTTCCGTTGCACCTGCGAACAAAGAATCGCTATATCTGTATGGCAACGCATTCAAGGCATCCTGCGACTGGAACATGCTCCCCGTCCAGCCGCCTTTCACAAGACATTCCTGCAAGCGCTGGGCATGATATTCGGTCGGGCCCGATGGACTGAATAACGCTTCAAGAAAACTGGTGAAACGCAATCGGACATGCCTGAAATTCATTATTGCAACCGTTGCCGCTGAAACTCCAAGCACTGCTATAATAACCAGATAACGACGAGGCAGACCTTCGCACCAAATGACGAGCGCAAAGGTCATCGAATAGACAAGGACCGTGCCCCAGTCTGGTTGAAGCGCAATAGGCAAAACCACTGCCAATACAAACAAAAGTTGCCACAACAATCTTTTTCCTGGTGAATTGAAAGCAGAAGTTTTTTCACATACCCATGCAAGACCAACAATAAAAACGGGCTTGAATATTTCAGATGGCTGAAAACTGTAGGCTCCCAAACGGTACCAGCCTATTGCACCGTTGATTCGCTGGCCAAACACAAACAATCCCCAGAGAAGCAAATAAACGACAGCGCCACAATATGCAAAAGAACGCTTCAGACTCCCAACGGGAAGCATGAATATCAGAAACGCCGCAACCAAGCAAAGTGCCATGGACACCAACTGCTTCTGCACAAAAAAAACATTGTTTGCGCTCCCTCGTGTCACATTGAACAGCATCAGACAACCAGTCAGGCTATATGCCAGCAACAATGCCGAGACACCTAGAAATCCCTTGAACCTCTCACTTTTGATGAATCTATCCTGTTGCATGCTCTTTACGGAATCTCCTCCTGAAGAACGACATTTGTTCCATCAGCCCCTTTTCCATCCAGCAATAAACGCTTTTGACCTCGCAAAAAGCGGCAAATAATCTTGCGTGGCCTCAATGACTCGTCATAGAGTTTCTCTATTCCCGAAACACCTATTTCAATTCCCGTCGCTGAATCAACAACCGTATTTCCAATGATATTCCGCCATTCTGGCGCATTTGACGTCACGCGCTTGAAGAAAACCCGTGGTTTAAGTTGCTGATTACTGAAAATCAGATTCCATGCTGCCTTGTCGTCAATTCGCAGATCGTGCGCAATGACAACGCTCGTCCCAGGGAGAAACTCCAACTGCTCAAAAGATGGCAACGTCAAGAAGCCTACATCCGCCAAATCACGCCAGGCGTTTTCCGCTACATTGTAATTGAAGGGAACTTGCCAGTAGATATCTAGACGACGTTCAGAATAGGCAATGACCGTTCCGTCTGGCGCAATGATGCTGCCGCGCTGCCCTGGAATCAGCAATGTCTCCCCTATTCGGGATTGCTCCAGCAACGTCTGCCTTTGAGCGGAGGAAAAAGTCGCCAAATACGAAATACGAGCCAGAATTACCACCGTGACGACGGTAAAAATCAAAAAAACGACCTGAATGCGTTTTTGGGCAAGGCTTTTCACGCTCCCAGCGGATGCTTGTGGCGTGACTTCTTCCATTGCCTTCAATCACCTGATTCCGCCACTGCGACGGCATTGATGACTGCAACCGCATGGCTCGACTTCTGAACAATGTTCCCGCCATCCTCACCCAGCAATTCTCCTGCCGCATAGCGCGCGTCCTTGGCCAATTGCGCATGGTTCGTCAGCGTAATCCAGCAGACACATGAAAAAAGCCACAGTGTCAATGCGACAACAACGCCGATGAATAGTTTTTTATTAATATTGGACTCAAGATACGACATATTTTTTATTCCTCTCGCAATGATGTTTTTCGTTGCTTGCATCATCCCATTTCCTGCGTCCATTTCTGGACCGACCAGATTTCATATCCCCGTTCATTGCCTGTAATGATAAGTTCCTCACCTTCCTTGAAGCCAAGTTTCTCCCTGAACAACGGCGGTATTGTCAGACGCCCTTGCGGAGATATTTCCTGACTGTCAGTATTGGAGGCTATTCTTCTTGAACGGCGACGAAGTCCCTCATCATTCAGCAAATCAGGTGTCTCCTCGTCCGTCTTGCTGCGTATCAGCGTCCACGTCTGATGGGAGAACAATGCAAGCGCCCCCTCTGGCAGACAATACAAAACAATCTCCTGCGAGTCAAAACCGTCATTCGTCAAATCGTCTATGACTTTGGGAGGCAGTTTGATTCTACCGTTGGAATCAAGTTTACATTTTGTCAGACCCGTAAAACGCATATCGCAAAAAACACTACAGCATCATGGGAGACAGGCACACGACTCCTGAGATTTTCCATTTTGTTCCGTTCTTTTACCAATATATTCCGAAATTTTCCATTGGCAAATGTTTTTTGCGTTTTTTTCCTTTTATTTTTCGCTTGATTCCCAAAGATATTGGTAATACCCCATTGCGATGTCTGTTTCAGCAAATACCTTTATGACCTCAAGCAAATCTTCAAGAATTCTAGTCAAACTGTTGTTCTGTGCGCTTCACGACCTCAACCTGAAGGGCATGTCCAAGCCGCTGGAAATATTCGCTATAGCCGCCTATCCGAACAATCAGGTCAGGATAATTTTCTGGATGCTCCAGTGCTTTCTGAAGGATTTCCGCATTCAAAACTGTAACCTGCAGTTGCAGTCCACCGCACTTGAAATACGTCAAGAACAATTCCTTGACCTTTTGCCTCGACTCTCGACTGTCCAGCAAGGATTTGGCAAGACGAATGTTTAAAACTGGCGTCCCAATAATCTCCGCCTGGTCTGGAGCGGACGCTGAGCGCAACAAAGCCGTCGGGCCCTCGGTATCAGTTCCCTGCATCGCCCCAAACGACTCCGCCACCGCCTCGCCTGCCCGCCGCCCGTCAGGCGTCGCAGGAATGCCAGCCCCCATGCTCGCATATGTTGTAAACAGAAACACGGATGGCAACATCGTCAGCTCCGAATCGGAATGGGTATGGACACGCTGGAAGATGCGCGACGACAACTCCTTGGCAATATCATCTGCCTCCGAAAGGCCATTGCCGAATTTTGGCAATGCCAGCAATTCCTTCTGAAGCGCAGGGTCAGGGAAATTTCCTTTAATCTGCGTCATCAGGCTGGAAACATCTACAGACAGTCTTCCTTCGTATGCACGCTTCAACGCAACAAGCGAATTGACCAGATTCGTCAAACCTGCGATATTTATGATGCTTGCGTTGTAGCGGGTGCCAAAATCATTGAAATCACGCGATGTTTCAAGGCAATCACGATAGAAAAGCGTTCTCAAGGGATTAGGCCTCCATTTGGCTATGAACTGCCGATATCTTCTGGCACAATCACAGACTTCGTCTATTTTTCTGTCCAGCACCTCAAACAGACTGTCCTTAAAAGACATATATGAAGAATACCCTTCTGGAGAAAGGCTTGCCAGCACCTCCAATACGTTGAGACCATCTTCAATGGAACCGACATGCGAACGTCCTTGAACCATCAGTTCTGTACATCCTGCATAGCATATCTTGTCAATGTCGTTCGATGACAAACCAAGCACTTTGCCAGCAGATGCCAGATAGTTCTTTCTCGCGTATAGCGATGGGCAAGGCGTTCCGTTCGCCCAATTGCCAAAAACAGCGTCCCAGACATCATCCGAGGTATCCTCGTCAATGAAAATGCCCGAATTCGGACGACGTATGCCACGCTGTGCACGAATTGCAGATATTGCCAGTGGTGTCTTGCAGTCAAGAGTGGCATGCCAGCCGTTGACACGATCGAAATTCTTCCAGAATTCTCTGAACAACTGTTCTAGATCTTCGTCGGAATCACGGAGATATGGAGTCAGAATTCTGTCAATCTGACCGATCGAATCAGCCCCCTCGAAATACCAGAAGATGTTATATGCCAACATCGCCTCATAGAACGTTCGCGCGCCTTTCTGCGGAACACGTTCAAGGGCATTCCGCAATTTGGCAGGGGCACCGACTACTGCCAATTTGGCTCTGCATCGTCCGATAAAACCTTCCAGGGCCTCCAGTACCTCGCGTTCCGCGGCATGGAATACGGGATTGTTTTTTTCGTAAGTGTCTATTCGTGTCCGTATTCCTTCAAGGCCTTCCGCCAACGCTGATTCATAATCCATGACGCCATGGGTCCATCCCCTGCCCCCAATATTGAATCTCGGTAAAATCGGATTGTGGTTCGCCAGAAAATCAAGTTCTCCCACCGCTTGGCCAACCGCCACTCGCTCCGATTCCAGCAGTTCCCTCTCACGCAATGTACTGCACTTTTCAAAAGCATCGTCAAAATACGCTTTGACTTTGCTATTCAGTGCCGTTGTCTTACAGAAAAATGTATGTGAATAATGGTAGCCGCAACTGCAACTTGGATCGTCCCATAACGGATTACTCGAAGGATAGAGTTGCCCACCCGTGTAGTCTGGTGCTTCCTTTGCATCGATGATTCGTTTGAACGCACGCGAAAAGCGTGCTTGGTAACTCGCCATTGGCTCTTCAAACATACCTGCGGCAAAAGGCTCTTTGATTTTCAGAAAAATGCTAGATATGCTCATTGTTATCTCCTACTAACCGCACATTACGCCCAACCCATGAAAAAACAACTACGCTAACAGCGGCGGTTGCCAAAAGCGGCGTGAAATACAACGTGAAACGACCATCGTTGTCATTGAAGGTAAGCGCGACAACCAACGCATGAGAAAAAAACATCGCTGCAATTGCCCATGTCACCGCTGAGCGACGCAAGAGAATGAATGACGCGATGCCGAACACCGTAATCGGAAGATGAAACGCCAGAAGAAACAGATTGTGCAACAGCGAATAGGATGGTCGAATGCGTAGAAGCATCACGAACATGCGTTTCAGCATTAGCCATCCTGAAGCCAGTGGATGGCGCAGACCGTATAGCAAACCGTCTGCAATAGCCATTCGAGACATATCCGCTGGAGGCATATCGACTCGCCATAGTTCCTCCTGCCAGATGACTTCGCCAGTGTACAGTTTCATGACAGGGCTTTGCTGGCCGATGTCGCCAGAGGCAAACGTTGTCGTAATAATGACGAAAGCGCATGCGACCAAGACACTCGCGGTCGCTTTCATCCATGTCTTCTTAAGACACATGCAACACCAGAAAATCAACGTAGCGGGTAGCAGAATCCAGCCTGTCGGACGCAGAAAAGCAGTGAGAACGAAGAACATGAACGCGATTGGCATCCGAATGAGGCGCGTATGCTCCGTCGCCCAAAGCGCAAGAAACGCGCTGATGCAGACACAGGATGTGTAGACGCTTTCCGTCATGATTGCGCAATGCCATGCGGCGAACTCTGGATTGAGCGCGAATAATGCGCCCGCGAGCCAGCCGCCCGCATTACCTGCAAGGCGTCTTCCAAGCGCGGTGACCGCAATGAGCGCTACAAGCGCGAAAAGCACCTGCACAATCACAATCATCTCGTTGAAAAGACCATACAAAAGACAGTATCCACTGTAGGCGCGCTGGACATCATCAAGCGGCTGGCCGTACAGAATGGCGGCACCACCAGAGATGTACCGCCAGGAATCGCCCGTCAACCGTGCATTCGCAGGACTGACAACTACGCCTGATGGTCCTGAATAGCCGTGCATGGGAAAAACCTGAGGATGGTTGTACATGAACACAGTCAACAATATCAGAACAAGACCCAGAAGGCAGTTCTGCAAGAGTATTGGATGTTTTATGTTTTGCATGACCGTGATATAAACAAAGTCGATTCGCCTTCGCATCATGGAATCGCATGACGACAAACAGTGTCTTTCCCTGCCCAGATTTTCTTCTGTGTCCATGGCATGTCTGGTTTCTGCCAAAATGGCGCGTTTTCAGGTAGCCCCAATGGGAGGAAAACTGCGGTGCACAGGTATAGACTGCCTGTTGAGATATAGGATTCTCCCATGCGTGGTTGATGACCGAAGACGCCGATTCGGAGCCAGCCGTCATCATCGAACATATCCTTTGCTGACATCGTCTGGCGAATGACGGCAGTCAAACCTGAACGTGCTTGCGAAGGTGGCAAGTCGTCTGGGAGAAAACTAAGCAGCGCTGCCTGGGACAATGCCTGGAATGCGCCGAAACGATAGGCCAGTGAACGGCCAACGGCAGGATAGGTGCCTTCGGGCGAAATCAACTGCTCCAGAAATGAGGCGAAATGCGATGCTCGTGCCGTCACATCCGCCTGAAGCGAAGCCCATTCGCTGTGTTCGGTCGCAACTTCTGCCAAAATGTCGATAAGCATCGGTTGAATGACGAAACTGTTGTAGTAATTGAAATTGAAACGTGGACCATCACCGTACCAACCATCACCGAGATACCAATCCACATGCTTCGTCAATGCGTAGTCAATGCGCATGGCATCCCAGTCAGCGGCGTGTGCATGGTGAAGCAGGCATTCAATGATGGCTGAAAACAAAAGCCAATTGTTCTTGAATGGCTTGCGCGTCCGTGTAGCACGCATTGCATCAAGCAGATGAGCCTTGACAGAAGCATCAAGTGGTTCCCATAGTTCCTTTGGTGCGCGCAGGATGCCCTGTGCCAGAAAGGCGGCATCGACAATCGGCTGCATTCCGTATGAGAAGTTCATGCAATCCGCCTTTGTTTTGTCACAGCAGTTGGCAAGGCATTCTCGTGCAAGTGAAGCGTAACGACAGCGAAGTTTTTCCTCCTCTTGATCTTGTGAATTGCCGCCCAGCCATGGTGCTATGCCCATGAGCGTCCTCCCGAATGCTTCCAGATAGGTACAGTTTTTCTTCTCCTCGGGAGAGCCCTGGCATTCCACGGGCATGTGTGCACGCAATTCGTCCTGCGCTAGCGATTCAAGCACTGGAGAGACGATTTTCAGCATGGAATCCAGCCAAAATCTACGAACACTGTTCATAATATCTGATTTTCCCGTTTTTTCTTATTCGTCTTATCACTAGTTATCACTAGATATTAATGCATGTTCTGCTTATCACGTTGCGCCTTTTCCTCAGTAAACAGTTCACCAAGTTGAGCAGGACCATACCACCAGTATTTCGTTGCCTCTACTTGAAGTAACTTGTATGTGTCAGACTGGTAGAAATCAGTCATGATTTTTACAGGATCGTCGCCTGATTTCTTTGAAATGATATCCGCCATCAACGCAATCTTCGATGGTAGAATCAACCAAAGGTCCTCCTGTGTAAATGTCTCCTTCAATTTCATCTATGAATCTTCTTTTACTCTTGATGAATGCCCCATTCATCCTGAACTCAAAAAACTCAATAATCAATATATTCTTAGGTTCTTGGATTGCAAACATGTTCCTATATGTATATTTTTACCTCTTATAAAATAGCCCATATTGAGAATTGAAAAAACTCATGGTGCTATTACGTTAATGCAAAAGTACATGTTCTCAACCATCAGTGCCGAGGCTTCACTTTGCCTCTCGCACATTTTCCATTGAAGGAGAAGGCACCTATGAAAATCCTTGTAACAGGTTCTGCGGGATTCATCTGCGGCTATCTTGTCGAAGAATTGTTGCAACATGGCCATGTCATCTATGGGATAGACAATTTCTCAAAATACGGGAAAGTCGAGAAAAGTTATGACAAACATCCCAACTATCATTTCACATACGGCGATGTAAAAGACATCGCACTGATGAAAGAACTTGCTTTGGAATGCGACCAGATGGTGTGTTGCGCTGCAATGATCGGCGGCATTTCCTATTTCCATGAATTCGCATACGACTTGCTGGCTGAAAATGAACGCATCCTTGCGTCATCATTTGATGCCGCGCTTTACGCGGCAGAACATGGAAACCTCAAAAAAGTCAACATCCTGAGTTCCAGCATGGTATATGAATCCGCTAATACGTACCCAAGCAAAGAGGGAGACCAGCGCCTGATTCCGCCTCCTATGAGTACGTACGGTTTTCAGAAACTGGCTTGTGAATATTACGCGCAAGGCGCGTGGGAACAGTACAAGCTGCCATATACGATCATCCGACCGTTCAATTGCGTCGGCACAGGCGAAAAACGCGCACTCTGCGACAGGCAGATTCAGTCGGGAAATGTCAAACTGGCGATGAGCCATGTCGTCCCTGACCTTGTGCAGAAATTGCTGAAGGGGCAGAACCCGTTGCATATCCTTGGTAATGGCAATCAGATACGTCATTACACGTATGGCGGAGACCTGGCACGGGGAATCCGTCTGTGCATCGAATCCCCCGCCGCAGTCAATGAGGACTTCAATCTTTCTACACCAGTTTCGACCACCGTACTTGAACTGGCAAGGCTCATCTGGACCAAAATCCGTGGCAACGACAACGATTTTGCCGTGGTTTCCGATGAACCGTACAAATACGATGTCCAGAAACGCGTTCCATCGGTTGAAAAAGCGCAGCGTCTCCTCGGATTTACCGCTGACACCCCCCTCACCTCAATACTTGATGAAGTCATTCCGTGGATTCGCACGCAAATTGATATCGGGGGACTTTGATGCCAGATTTAAGCGTTGTCATTCCAGTGTATAATGAAGGAGAGCATATCGCCACAATGCTCAATACATTATGCACACATATACCCGATGATTCACAAGTCATTATCGTCTATGACTTTGATGGCGACAATACCGTGCCAGTCGTCGAACGCATCCGCAATTCTCTGCCATTTGAAGTCACTCTTTTGAAGAATGACTTGGGGCGTGGAGTGCTTAACGCCTTGAAGGCAGGGCTGAAAGCCGCAATCGCGAAATTCGTGTTTGTCATGATGGCTGATCTGTCGGACCCGCCAGACATCATCCCGACGATGCTTGAAAAAGCAGAAAAAGAAAAACTTGATGTTGTCTGTGCTTCGCGTTTCATGCCAGGCGGAACCCATGAAGGCGGACCATGGCTCAAAAACCTGCTTTCGAAATGCGCAGGACTCTCATTGTGGTACCTGACAAGCATTCCGACGCATGATCCGACAAATAACTTCAAGTTGTATAGCCGTGCGTTCCTTATGGAGACTCCTATCGAAAGCGCAGGTGGCTTTGAAATTGCATTGGAACTGACCGTGAAGGCATGGAAACACGGCTGGAATGTCGGCGAAGTACCTTCCTCATGGCGTGAAAGAAGTGGAGGCAAATCCAACTTCAAATTATGGAAATGGCTTCCGCATTACCTGAAATGGTATTTTTACGCCCTATTTGCTCCTAGGCGCAAACGATTGCATGACAAATAATTGGATTTTGTCTCCAGATGCCTGAACTTGAATTACATAGAACTAACAACAACCTTTGGCGCAACCGAGCGCTATGGTTCGTGCTTCTTTGTGTCTGGACACGTCTGGCGACATTGCAGATGCATCATCCTTTTTTCGACTTTGACGAAAATTTCCCCTACTACCTTTTGACGTACCGTCTGGAATTCACCCCACGAGCAGTTATCGGGACAATCTATGATTTCCTAAAGACCAGTTGCGGCATCAATTGGAAACTCTTCTGCGTTCTCCGTTTCGCATTTTCTATTTTCGCCTATAGCACCGCCACTATCGCCGTCTTCCTTGCTCTCCAATCAATACCGAACCGCAAATTCGCCATTCTGCTTGGGCTGTTTGCCTTTGCCATGCCAAGTGTCTTCCACCCTGCCGCCATTATCACGATGTTCGACATCTATATTGTCTTCATCATGCTAATCTGCACTTTAATTACATTGAAAGCACGCACAGCACTTTACGTCTTTGTCCCGCCTTTATGCGCACTGGCGGTTCTAATTCATGAGAACTTCATCTTCATGTATCTGCCTTTTCTTTTGGGACTGCATGCATGGCGAGGCGAACTGGGAAGTCTCCAAGGCCGAATCAAAGCATTTTTGACGGCACTCGCGACTCTAGGCACGTTTGCCGTGCTGTCAATCCATCGCTCTCATCTGCATACGCGACTAGACGCACTTGAAACATTGAACCAATCACTCATTCAACGAGCAGCCGAGCATGGTTTTGATTCATCTCATTGCCTTGTGACACTTGAAATGACATATTGGGAACACATCAAATCCGTATGGAGTCATTTCTTCCTTGAACAATACGGCCCCTATCAACTGGCTATCAATGCCATTTCGCTGATTATTTTGATACCAGCCGCCGTGATTGTCGCCAAACTCTGGCTCAACGCCTGGAGACAGATTCCAGCGGAGGCACGGCATCGGTTCTTCTGCCTCCTTCTCTCATGCTTTGGTGCATGCGGTCTTTTCATTGTCGCCCACGACTGTATCCGCTGGATGACCGCAATTTTCATTTGCCATATCGCTTCCCTCATCATTTTATACACCGATAGAAAACTTTCCCTCCGCTGCGAACTGACGCATTGTCAATGTGTACGATGGTGTGCAGTCTGTCTGTTCTATCTTTGCCTTGACCCGCCATCAGCTGTTTGCTTCCCCGTTGCCGACCTGCTGGCATATCCCATTTTCAAACTGTGCATGTAAGAGGTGGATTCCATGAAAAAAATCGCTATTATCGGTGGTTGCGGCCACGTGGGCATCCCACTTGGCCTTGCACTCGCCCACAAAGGGTTCCAAACCACGCTTATCGATAAAAATGTCGTCGCTGTTGACTGTATTAGCCACGGAAAACTCCCTTTCTATGAAGAGGGAGCCGAACAAATTCTTATAGAAACGCTTGGAAAAACACTCCATGTCACGACGGATTCTTCTGCCGCACAGCAGTGCGACGCGATGATTTTCGTCATCGGCACGCCTGTCGATGAGCACATGAACCCATGCGTCAATGCTGTCATGCAGACAATTTCCGATTACATCCCCCTCATGTCAAACGACCAGTTGATTATTCTTCGAAGCACTTTGTATCCAGGGACTTTCAGAATCATTGAGAATATGCTTAAAAATGCAGGAATCCACCCGAAGCTTTCCTTTTGCCCAGAGAGAATCCAGCAGGGGAAAGGCATTCAGGAAATTTTCTCGCTGCCACAGATTATCTCTGGCGACACGTCTGAGGCACTAGAAGACGCAAGAGGTATTTTCTCCCGCCTGACGAACACCATCATCGAAGCGACTCCTGAAGAAGCCGAACTGGCAAAACTAATGACAAACAGTTGGCGCTATTTGGAATTCGCTATTGCAAATCAGTTCTACATCATGGCCCAAAGTTCAGGCATTGATTTCCATAAACTCTTCGATATCATGACGACCGACTATCCGCGCGCAAAGCACTTCGCCAAGCCTGGTCTCGCTGCGGGGCCGTGCCTCCTGAAAGACACCCTTCAACTGGCTTCCTTCTACAACAACAATTTCTTCCTTGGCCATTCCGCAATGCTTGTCAATGAAGGACTTCCAAATTTCCTTGTCGAAGAACTGGAAAGGAAACTTGGACGGTCGCTGAATGGGCTGAAAATCGCCATTTTCGGCATGACATTCAAAGTTGACAGCGATGACATCCGCGATTCTCTTTCCTTTAAAATCAAGAAAAAACTGGAACAGAAACTCGCAATCGTCATGCCTGTCGATCCCTATTTGCATGACATGTTTTCAATTGAAGATGCCTTGGCCACCGCCGACGGCATCATCTTGGGCGCACCACATACGGCTTTCAGAGACATCCACCCGTCTGTGCCATTCGTGGATTGCTGGAATCTTTGGAAATAAACCTCCCATATACAAAGCATGACTGAATCCATTCACCATTGTCAACGCAAAAACCTTGCAGTCGGCCATTTTTACAATGAGCCATTCATCGAAGCCTGTAAACCTTGGGTCCAACGCATCGCTGAAGTCTTTTTCGCTTGGCCAGGCGTGCTTTCCTGCCGCCCAGCCCCCGAATTCACGGATGATGTTCGTGAACGGCTTTTTTCGGACCTCCGCTGGTGCCGAGAAAACGGCATCAGACTTGATACCCTCTTCAACTGCAACTGCTACGGTGAACAGGCAATCAGTACCGAACTGGCTAATTTCGTGGTTTCCGTTATAGACGAAATGGATGACAAAGGCCTGTCACCAGATATCGTAACTACAACGTCGCCATTCATCGCAACCATTATTCGACGCCATTTTCCCCATATTCGTATCCGTGCTTCCGTCAATCTCCGCGCACATGGGACACTTGGCATGGAAGCCGTTCAGGAACTCTTTGACGAATACTACATCAGCAGGGAATACCAACGCAGTTTCCCGTATGTCGAAAATGCCGCAAAATGGGCGAAAATGCATGGCAAACAACTTGGAATGCAGGTCAATAGTGGCTGCCTCCGCGACTGCCCATTCCAAATCTTTCATGACAATCTTCATGGACATAATCGTCCACGCATCGCAGAACAGGCAAAAGCACTTGACTTCTCCTTCTTTCGCTGCCGCACGCATTACGAACGCGACAATGTACGGGAAGACATCCTCAAAGCGACTTGGATCCGCCCCGAAGACGTGCCGCTTTGGGAACCTTACGTCAGCCTTTTCAAAATTGCTACACGGCGAATCAACCAGCCGACTAAAATATTGAATGCGTATGCATCATACAATTACGACGGCAACCTTTTGGATCTTCTAGACCCAGTCCACGCAGATATCTTTGCGCCAGACATCATCGACAACAAGAGTTTTCCCTCAAACTGGGCAACGAGCGGCATAGGAAACGAATGCGCCATGAACTGCACTCATTGCGGCAAGTGCGCAACAATACTTGCCCAAGTCATGCACACGCCCAAATGATGCATCTGCCCTTTGCCGCCATGCACCGCTAGTCCAATGCAGGCGGCGCAGCCGCCTGAATCCCTGCATCTTGCGCAACAATCCTTGCGTCATGCGCCGCTTATCCTGTGCAGGCGGCGCAGCCGCCTGGAAACCCGCCGTTACTGTTCGTCCTCAACGAATTCCTCTGCACCGCCCTCATCATCGGCACCTGTATTGGCAATATCCTGTACTGGTGTCTTTACGCGTATTGCCTCTTCGAGTTTCTTTTGCAATTCGGCATCCTCACGGATAACCTTTTTCGTCTGCTCGCGTCCTTGGGCAATCTGGGTTTCTCCAAACACAAACCACGAACCACGTTTGTCAATGATTTTCTGATCCAAGGCAACATCAAGCAAGGACCCAGCCTTGGAAATCCCTTCGTCATACATAATGTCAAACTCGCACTCGGTGAAAGGCGGTGCCAGTTTATTCTTGACGACCTTGACCTTGACGCGGCTTCCCTGCGCCTGCCCCTCTGGCGCTTTGATTGTGGCAATTCGACGGATATCCAGACGAACGGAAGCATAGAATTTCAGCGCGCGACCACCAGTCGTCGTTTCAGGGCTTCCGAACATCACGCCGATTTTCTCGCGAATCTGATTGGTGAAAATAACACATGTATTGCTTTTTGAAATCAGCGCCGTGAGTTTACGCAGCGCTTGAGACATGAGGCGGGCCTGGAGGCCGACATGGCTGTCCCCCATGTCGCCTTCAATTTCGGCACGTGGAACAAGTGCTGCGACAGAGTCTATGACGAGCACGGAAATGGCGTTGCTACGAACCAGCGTCTCTGCGATGTTCAGTGCATCTTCGCCGCAGTCTGGCTGAGATACCAGCAGGTTATCCGTATCCACTCCAATGACTTTCGCATACCGTGGATCTAAAGCATGCTCTGTATCGATAAACGCGCACACGCCGCCTTCGCGCTGCGCATTGGCAATGACGTGGAGACACACGGTTGTCTTACCAGAGGATTCAGGGCCAAAAATCTCAACTATTCTCCCTTTGGGAAAACCGCCGCAGCCCAATGCAATATCAAGCGAAATGGCTCCCGAACTATAGACATCCACTGTCTGCTGTGCTCGGTCCCCCAAACGCATAATGGAGCCTTTTCCAAATTCCTTTTCAATCTGGCCAAGCGCCAGTTTCAGATTCTTCTCGCGCAATTCCGCGCCGTTTGCAATGACGACTTCCTTTGCCATGGTCAATTTCTCCTAAAAATACTTGCTTCCCTGCTTTTCCATGCAGTATTGAAATAACAACAAACCATTTTTGATTCTGTCAAGGATATAGTATCGCCGATGATTTTCAAAATACAAGTTTTTTATAGCATTATTTTTTTAGCCACTCTTATTTTTCCATAGCATTGCTTGAAAACGCCGCAGCACCTCAAAGGCGCATGGCGTCAATGAATGCATTTTCAAAATCAGGGGCGTTGTTAAGTAAAAACTCCCTGACGGACATATTCGCTAACTCATACCGCCATTCAGGATAACATGCCATCCGTACCGCTCCTGCCAATGAAGTGTTTCCAACGGCGACAGTTGGAACGCATGGCAACAGACCGATTGTCCGTGCATTGTCCATGTTCAAATATTGTGCGAACCCACCAGCAAGGACAATGCGTGTGACGGCAATCCCACAGTGCTTCTCCAACGTCTGTAAACCAGCGGCAACAGCGGCTTTCGCTACAAGAAGACGCGCTATGTCGCTCTCCGACAAGATAATCCCAGGCATGATTTCACACGTATCCGCCGATGGTTGGAAACGTCCAAAAGACAAAAGGCGTCCTGAACGTTTCAAGTATGCCAGAACATCAACAAGTGCCGAACCGCAGACACCGCTGGCTTTCCCATCGCCGATAACCTTGAAATCACCAGGCGATTGAAACGAGCAGACGGCACCTGGCACCGCCCGTGACCCGCAACCAATCCCTGCGCCTTCAAATGCAGGGCCAGCCGCCGCCGCCGTGCCACAATAACTCCCATCAGGAAGGCATAGGACAATCTCGCAATTCGTACCCAAATCAATAAACGCCTCGCCTGGCTTAAGTGACACCCCGCCCAAACCGCCAATGACATCACCGCCTATAAACGCCGTTGCTGGCGGAACAGTATATACTTCCACATCATCGGCCAATCCCAGGCACTTGGCGGATACCACTGGAAAACTATTTACAGGTAGCGTAAACGGATGACTTCCTAGGGACTTCGGACTGATGCCATGAAAAATGCAGGTCATTGTCGAATTCCCCGCGATGGCAATCCGCGCGGGAGGTTCACTCAACGACATTTTTTTAAGCAAACATCTCATCGCATCCAATAGACACCGCCTCATATCGTCCAGATGTTCATCAGATGCGGAAATACGCGCCATGACATTGTCGCCGTATGCCGCCTGTGGATTATAGCAGGACGCAGAAGACAGGCAACGGCCATTTTTATATGCCGTTGCAGCAAGTGTCGTTGTTCCAATGTCAAAACCGACGACTGCGCTTTGGATATCAGGAATCTCCACCACGACATTCCACGATTCAAGTGCCGTCCCACAGATTGCATTTTTCAGCAGAGATTGTTCAGGAATTTCAACACTTCCTTCAGAAGAAACCAGACGCGTATGACATGCCAAAGCCTCATGCGGTGCCTGGAGGATTTTCCCCGCGACATTCCATTCACCCGAAGCCAAACAGACACTGCATCGCCCGCACGAACCATGCCCGCCGCACCGAAGATCCAAACTGAAACCTGCGTCGGCAAGAATATCACTTAAATTACGCGATTTTTCTGTGATTTTTAGGAGGTGTCTGGGCATAATCATGCTATCCCATAAGTTTTCGCCCCATCAGAACTTGATATATAGGGGATTAGATATTAATTTACAGGCATTGTCTTTTATTTCCAATCATAATAAGCAACAAACCAAACCCGCAGGAACAAACGTCATGATTCAAATACGCTTCCCGTTTAACGGGGCAATTCTCAACCATCGTAACGGAAAACAGGATTCCAACGGCCTGTCAATTGTCGTCCGCGGCATTGCTCCCATGGGAACAGAAGTCACGGTCAACGGCGTGCCCGCACGCCGCAAAGGCGAATACTTTGACGCCCCACTGACCATCACGCAATTTGAAACCACCATCACGGCATCCGTCAAAGGCATCCAAGGCGATGCAAGCCATTCCATTCGTGTCATCTGGGACAAGAACTCGCGGAAACGCTACCGCATCGCCATAGACGACAATGTCTTTTTCCTTCGCGACCTCTGCCAGAAACGCCCTGCGAACATCTTCGACAACCTCTATCTCTCCATACTCAAGAAAGTCCACGACGACTATGGAACTAAGTATTCCCTCAACTGTTTCTACGAATCTCCTGAAAAGGACTTCAACCTCGGCATGCTCCCAGATACATGGAAATCGCAGTTCGCGGACAATTCAGATTGGCTGAAAATGACATGGCACGCCTACAATGAATTCCCCGACCGCCCATACCAGTATTCCACACCAGAAGAGGTTCTCAAGGATCTGGATCTCATTCACGATGAAGTCTGCCGCTTTGCTGGCGAGTCGTCATGGGCCGCGCCTAGCATCGTCCACTGGGGCGAAATCCAGCCAAGCACATTCAAAGCACTGTATTCGCGTGGTGTCCGTGTCCTGTCTGGATACTTCACGCCATACGAACAGCACCACCTGGTCGCCTTCGGGCTCAGCGATTATTTCTGTGACATCATCGACAACCGCCGACTCCTCATGGACTGGGACTCTGGCATCGTCTTCTCGCGCTTGACAGCCGTCATCAACTTGACGCCGCTTGAGCAACTCGTTCCCATCATGAAA
>JAGCTA010000072.1 GCA_017963875.1 Victivallales bacterium
CCATTGGATCGAAGATACAGCGTTCCCGTGCGATATGTCCCGCCTGGCACATACACCGCACCGCCTGCATCCAACGCACGCTGGATGGCGGCAGTGTCGTTGGCAATGCCGTCCCCGACAGCCCCGAAATCCTTGACATTCTTGAAATATGTATCCATGATGCTGCCTTTGTGAAAGGCTCTATTCCTTATGATGGTAGGTCATTGCAACAAAAGCCATGGCGGCAGTCCAAAGACCCCGAAGGGGTCAAATATCAGTAACCCCAGGTTGAGCGAAGCGAAACCTGGGGGAAAGCCGACATCAAAGGATTCCGACCTCGGAGAGGTCGAACCTACCCTCTTGTGGAACAGAGCGTTATGAAAAACCAAAATGGGGAAACCTCGATTTAAGGCTTCCCCTAAACAGGAATTAGTTGGTTTCCGCCGCGATTTGCGCCGCAGTATGGAATGTCGAGCCTTCGGCCTTCAAAAGGCGAATCAGTTCATCAAACTGCTCCGCCGCGTACTGCCCGCAATTCTTAACGATGAACGGATCTGGCAGGACAGCGCCTTCGCCATAATGAAGGATGCCCGTTGGCATCTGATGGAACTCCCATGGGTGCATATAGAACACAAGCAACGTGTCTTCGCCGCGCTCGTTACAATACTTGTGGAAACTGCGGATATGTTTCATGACGGCTTCCGCGCCTTCAAGACGCCACAGCGGCCACTGGTCCATGTCACGGCCATATTCATCATTAGACTTCATGGACAAATCGGCAAAATTCGGGATTTCGACAAGTTTCAAATCACCCTTCTTCGTCCAATCGTCTTTGCTTGGGTGATAAGGAGCCAATTGTTCGCGGTAGAAGTACATCGGGTAGGTCACATCCGCCTTATAGCCAAGGCGTTCCAAGGCATTGCAGACGGCGGTGGAACCCCACAGGCGCGGGCAGCGGAAAGAAGTCGGGCGAACACCAGCCAGTTTTTCGATGATTTCCGTGTTCAGTTCCAGTCGATGCTCGACCTCTTCAGGAAGAATCGGCATCATGCCAGGAATTTCGAACAATTTGTCACCGATGGTTTCATGAAACAACGTGTGAGCGCCGATTTCATGACCGCCTGCCGCCACTTTCTTGAGGACCTGTGGGTTCTTCTGCGCCGCATCCGCCACGAAGAAGAACGTGGCTTTCAGACCATATTTATCCAAAACCGAAAGAATACGCTCAGCACCTGGAGCAAAACCATTGTACCATGGCGTCCAACTGCCGATATCCGTTTCCATGTCAAAGCCAAAAACAGTTCTGATTTTTCCCATGATGTTTCTCCTGAAGAATTCTATAGGGTTATATTGCACATGTTCGACTGATGCAATAGGCTGATTGCTCTAGAAATTGTCCAAGTCAGTATGGATGCGATCCATCTTTGCACTGAATGGTACCGCTCCTTTCTCCGTGATTTCATATCCCGTCTCAATGCGGACACCATTGAACTCAGGATGGCCGAAGAAACTGACATCGACGCAAACGGTCATGCCTGGAACGAGAACATCGTCGCTGTTCGGGCCGAAGAACGGGCATTCCGCCTCGTTCAAGCCTATCGTGTGCACGAATGGACAGACGAGGTTCTTTTCAAAACCATGCTTTTTGAAATACGCACGCGCTGGTGCGTCGATCTCACGCCCCGTCAGACCGACTTTCAGCATGTCTTTTGTCAGGCAAAATGCCTCACGGAGGTATTTCATGCACTCAATCTGACGCGGTGAATAGACACCGTTGGCGGGCAGCGCATCCCCCATGACGCCTGCATAGCCATTGACTTTCGGTGCCAGACCAATCATCACCAGTTCGCCATCCTGCATGATTTTGCTCGTCGCCGTCGGCACGACCGCATTGCCACGGATGCCGCTGCCGACGATCGCCGTGAAACCGAATCCCGTGGCGCCTCGGCTGCGTGCCGCGTATTCTCCTGCGGCGGCCACTTGGATTTCCGAATTGCCAACGCGGATCATTTCCTTCATGGCGTCATAACTGACGTCCGCCAATGCGAACGCCGCGCGAATCTGCTCAATTTCCCACGGCGATTTGTGGTAACGCAAGTTCAGGTATTCTGACGTAATATCAACGATTTCAACGCCTGCGAAACCGTCTGTGATGCCCTTGTGGCAGCCGTATGGCATACGGTCGCCATCAACGAGACCGATGCGCTTCACTGTGCCAATGGTGGCGTTGAGTTCCGCATACAGTTTTGGAAAATCAATGATGGTCGCGGCGGGATACTCTTCGTCGGGAACCATGAAGACAGGGAAGTTGCGCGTCGCTTTGATGGCGCTATCCTGCTGCGCAAACGGCTCGCTTTCAGGACCGCCAAGCAGCAGTGGCTCGCCTTTTCTTGGGATGAGCACGGCGCCGCTTTCGAACTGCGGGCACCATCCCGTCTGATACCAGCCGTTGGCGATGTTGCATTCATCATAGTATATCAATGCCAAATCAAGATTCTTCGCCTCAAGAATCGCACGTACCGCTGCCAGACGCGCAGCACTTTCGCTTTCAATCAGATAACCGCCCATGATTCCATGCTCCTTTGAATAAGCCACTTTTGATATGCACTTGCTTCACACGCGAAACAAGCCAACTTGTAAATACTGTTATCACTATTATACTAAATTATAAAAAAGCAAGTTTTTTCCAGAGTTTTCTAGACCTTCCACAGTTTTCTAGACCTTAAGGCATTTGCTTTTTCTCATGGCTCTATTCCCCATGAGGG
>JAGCTA010000547.1 GCA_017963875.1 Victivallales bacterium
AGTGTCGGTTCAATCAGGCCGGATGCTTCTGGAGCGATGAAGCCAAACGCCACGGCGAAATCATTCATTCCGCGGGGGGATGTGCGCCATTGCTCCGTCGTCTGACGGTACAGCGATAGGGCGTTGATGACGGGAACGCCGCATTCGGCCAAAGCGGCATGTAACTCCTTGCTCAGCCCCGCCTTGAATTTGAATGAGAAGGCCAGAATGATGTCCACTAGCGGTTTGCCGTTGTTGGACAACATCTTAAGGATAGGGACTTCGCTGCCGAAAACGACGATGAAATTCAGCCCATGGTCTTCAATGGAGCGGGCGATTTCTTTCAACAGTTTCAATTCCTGACGGGTGAAATTCGGTGAATGGAACGTGCAGGCGACGATGCCGCCGTCCTTCCATCGGCCATTTTCCTGCGACCATTTGCGAAAATCATCCATGTCTTTGAACCATTCCTTGCGGTCGGGATGAAGAAATCCTATATCTGGAAGTTCTTCTGGCGGTGGAATTTGGACATCTGCATGGAATTCCTCCTTCATGAGCCACAACGCGATGGCTCGGCAGTTGTTCGGTGTCAAATTGGAACGATATGTCTCCAAAGCAGGGGCGGGCCGAACTTTTGTGTTGGGGGACAAACGACGATGCGGCAAAGCATAGACGCGTTTTCCAGTTGCGGCCAATTCCTCCGCCAATTTTCGCAGTTCTACGACGTGGCCGTTGACCGCCACGACATCGGCGGCTTTTGCTGCGGCGATGGCTTTTTCACTGTCGCCACTGAAGCAGAGGGCTGTAAAAGAGATGCCAGCTGGCGGTTGAAAATCGGTGAACGCACGCTCGTAAGTCTCTGCGTCCGAAGGTCCGCCGAGCATGACAAGAGAGGCCGCCGTGGTGGATAGGCATGACAACAACGCAAAGAAAAAGATCGCGAAGAAGCTTCTCCAATGAAACATGACGATGATGCCTCCTGTTATTTTTCTGGCACGTAAATCATCGTGCCGTCCTCAAGGCGATAGGCGACGCCTAGGCGGACACCGCGCCCACTGGCTTCCTCTCTGGACATTTTCACCGCCTTGATGCGTTTGCCTTCCTTCTGGATGATGGTCATTTCCTGTTGTCCGTCTTCCCGTATCAATGTGAATCGGGAGTCTTTCTTAAATAGATCCTGTGTGTCGAAAAGCGTCATGAGCGCAAGCAGAAGAGCGGAGATGAACACGACGGCGGTGTCGAAAAGATTGGCGACGCCCGACATGGGATCGGTGAATTCGTCTTCTTCCAATGATGAGTGACGGCGCATGAATTTCATGGTTTAGCCTCCGCGCGGGCTGTTTGTTTTTCCGCAAGATATTCCATTTCAAGCATGTCGCTTTCCGCGTGGCGTTTACGGATGGTCAGAAGCAACGCGGAGACACAGCCTAACGCAAGGCCGACGACGGTGGTTGTGTAGGCCATGACGAGTTCGGAGGTCATAATGGACAAATCGCCTTCGCCAAGGCTGGCCAGTGCTGTTCCCATGGGAACCAATGTTCCAATCAATCCGCAGGCTGGGCCGAAGCGTAAGGCGAGCCTGAATTTGTCCAGACTGTGGTTGATTCGCTGTCGATGGAGTTGCAGAAGGCGCTGTATGTCCGCTTCGTCATGTGGTTGTTGGAGTAGCGCGTCAAATTCATGGCGGAATGCCTGTACATCTGCAGAGAATCCATCCCTGCGGCGGCTGATGCAAAGGCCAAGTGTCTTGCCTGATTCGTAGATGATCCATATTGTGCCGACGCAGAGAAACAGCACGGCTGGATACAGCAGGCAACTGGACAGAAGAAACAGGCAGGTCTTGATGGCAGGAAGGAAATTCATGTTGTTGTGTTATTGGTGCTTACGATGACCACGCCACATTCCATAGAGAAATGCGACAAGGCCGATGGCGAGAATGGCCCACAGTCCCGCCGCATTGAGATTTAGCGGGATGCTATGGGAGGCGAGGGCATGGATGCGGTCGAGTTGCGTCCATTGCGGGGAGATCATGAGAAGCAGGACGAAATAGGCCGCGATGAGTAGCATCATCCAGCCTGCGAGATGGAGGGCGGTCACTCCTGTGAACCGCCGTATCGCCCATAGTCCTGCGAATGTGCCTAGATACAAAACCGCAAAAACGAGCGGAAGTCCATGACGAAGAAGGCCGGACGCTGTTGGATACAGCAACTGTGCCATGACGCAGGCCAGAAGAATGGCCGATGCGCATACGGGGCAGGGGAAGGCGAGCAGCATCCAGCTACGGTCGCTATGGTTGCATGTGTCTTCACGGATCAGCAAACGATAGCCCCAGATGACGAGACCGACGCACATCAGGAGATGCAGAAGGACTCCCAGCCCGAAATAGCGGAGGGAGAATTCCGAAAGGCGATCCATGCCGATTGATGAAAGTAGCCAGAAGGCGATCTCGAACAAAATCAGATAAGGCACGAGAAAGATGATCGGCAGCCATGGGCGACGCCCTCCATGAAGCGCGAGGCAATGCCAACCGCCCACGGCGGCCTTCACGGCGAACATGCCTGTGGAGAGCATCAGCCCAAGGAACAGCCCCAGCATCTCTATGTGCCTGAAATCACGCATGTTTATTCATCCGGGCAGGAATCGCTGTTACGGGTGGGGTTGTAGAGATCTTCACTGCCGCCACCGACGTATCCAACCTTGGAGACGACCGCACAGGCATGGGATGTATTGAGCGTGCCGGCGTTCTCCGATGTCACATGACCGTCACCCCAGGCGACGCGCGCACGGTCGTCATGGCGGAAATGGTTGGTGCCGCTGGTCTTGTTGGAGAACTGTGTTCCGTCGGGTTTGACTTTGCAATACATGTAAGGAGTCAGTCTGACGGTGTCATAGGCGGATGCGCCT
Source organism: Victivallales bacterium (assembly GCA_017963875.1). The sequence goes on from JAGCTA010000547.1 coordinate 2,884, forward strand.
TTACCGCTGCTTGCGCAGTCTCCGAACACGATGGTTTTGGCAATCTTCGGCATTGCAGTGATCTTGATATGATCCGCATCATATCCGCCGAACCATTTGCCGTTGTAGCCATAACCGCCGCCGTTTTCTGTAGCCGATGGACTGGAAACTGTCGCATCGGGACATATCATAATTTCCGGTTCATTGCCGTAGTACTGCCCGAGCAGGGGATTGACGGTAAGATCGTAAGTCGAGCTGCCAAGAACGCCGAGCCAGTAGTTGCCGGGCTTGGTTCTTCCAGTGCCAGTCGCCGTCGTGTAGGGGACCATATAATTCTTGTAGTCAGTCGCATACATGATGGCGGCCATTGCAATTTGGCGGAGGTTTGATGAGCAGGTTGTGCTTTGGGCTTGGTTGCGGGCCTTGCTCAAGGCTGGAAGCAGCATGCCGGCCAGAATGGCGATGATGGCGATGACAACCAGCAGTTCAATCAACGTGAACGGACAGGAATGGGAC
>JAGCTA010000548.1 GCA_017963875.1 Victivallales bacterium
AATGTCAAAAACGCCGTGAGAACGGCGAGAGCTTCAGCAAATCGCCGTGAGAGCTTCAATCGCTGGCGAGACTGTCAAACCATTGGGAAGAATGTCAAAAACGCCGTGAGAACGGCGAGAGCTTCAGCAAATCGCCGTGAGAGCTTCAATCGCTGGCGAGACTGTCAAACCATTGGGAAGAATGTCAAAAACGCCGTGAGAATAGCCAGAGCTTGCAAGACGGCGAGAGCTTCAATCGCTTCAAGAGCTGGTGAGAAAATAAAAAAAGACGTTTGACAAATTCCAGTTTGTTCATTATTGTATTAGCTAGTTTGAGTTAGCGTAAAACTCTGACTAAAGGCTTTTTTCTTGTCATTTGGGAAAAGTGACAACGTGAAAAAGCTAAAATTATTGTTTTCATACCCCATATTGCGAATATCGGAGACTTTCCCCCTCCGTAAAGGTGTTTACGCCACCGTTCGCTTTTGGGGTTTTTATTTTTTCTTGTTTCCCCATGATGAACGCAAAAACACAAAAAACACAAAAAACGCTTATCAAAATGGATTTTTCCATGTTTGTGTTACTTGTGTGTTACTTTTGGGTGAATTTGAAACAATTTCTGTTTGAAAACACTAGCAAAAAGCAAAAAAATAATCACGTCATATCAAGTTGGTATGACGTGATTAAAGCTGGCGGAGAGGGGGGGATTCGAACCCCCGGTAGGTTGTTACACCTACGACGGTTTAGCAAACCGCTGCCTTCGGCCACTCAGCCACCTCTCCGCGATTTCATTTAAATAAAATAAATGCCTATTAAGACATCGCGTCTTTGAAGATATTATAACATATAGCCAAAAAGAACTATTGTCAAGGCACGGTTTAAAAAAACTATATCCTAACCCATGAAACACCTCCCGCCATATTGCTTTTCCTCTTGAGGCATTACGTGACACACAGACTTGGGAATACAAAAAACACTATATCCAAAGCCATGAAACACCTCCCGCCAAGCTGTTTTTCCTCTTGGGGCATTACGTGCCACACAGACTTTGGAATACAAGAAATACGACCTCTAATGCCATAAGACATAACTTCCAAATGACTACCTACTGAAACACCATCATCTCACAGACTTCGGAATACAAGAAAAAACTTCATCCACAACCATACAATCCTTCTCCAGAATCAATAAATCTCACGTGAAAATAACAGAACACTGTATATATTTATCAGTTGTTTTTCATTGACCCAAAAACAAACATCATCAGTACCTGAAAGCAATGAATTATTCTGCTATATTCAAAGAAAAATCTAGTGCACGCGCCTTTTTCCTGAGTATCATCGTATGGGGAATCGGTACGGGCTGCTTCACCTCGGCATTGAATAATTTCCTATCCGACATCTATCAGATGGACTCGCTTCATCGAGGTTGGCTGGAGTTCTTCAGAGAATTTCCAGGGCTAATCCTTGTGCTGCTATTCGCACTGCTTTCCAGAGTATCCGACTGGAAAATCCTCCGCATCGGCACATTGGTGTCAATGTGCGGGGCAGCATTGCTTCTCGTCCCAGCAGACAAAATCTATGTCACAGGTGCCATCATGATCTGGAGTCTAGGCGAACACCTCATCATGCCCGCCCGTCAGATGATCGCCATGCAAGTCGCAAAGCCTGAACATGCAGGACAATCATTGGGTATCATGACCAGCGTCATGAACTTCGGCACTGTGGCGGGTTCACTGGTCGTGGCAGGAATCTTCTGCTTTGGCAGACGCTTCGGCCATTTTGCAGAAATGACATTATTCTGCGTCGTGTGGTGCATTGTAATTCTTTTACTTCTTGTCAGCATCTTCAGCACATTCTCACAGAATGCACCAGATGAAATAACCAAGCGTCCAAAAGTTTATTTTCATCGGAAATTCGCCAAATTCTATGCATTGGAATTGTTCTATGGAGCACGCAAGCAGATTTTCATTACATTCGCGCCATACGTGCTTATTCAGGTCTACGGCTTTTCAACGGAATCAATGGCATTGTTGTTAGGTATCTGCGCATTTGTAAACATAAAAGCGGCTCCATGGGTGGGTCGAATCACCGACCGCGTCGGCTACCGCAACGTCATGATCTGGGACACTGTCATTCTGTTCTTTGTCTGCATCATGTATGGATTTGCAGGAAAAATCTTTCCTTCAAACCTCGTGCTGACAGCCGTGTGTCTCAATTTTCTCCTGGATGCCATTATCAGCACGACAGCACTCGCAACAAACATCTATGTTCGAGAAATTGCCTCTGACAGCAATGAACTCGCCTCTACCATGTCCACAGGGATTTCCATCAACCATCTGATATCCATTTTAGCCGCACCGCTTGGCGGCTGGATTTGGATGAAATACGGCATTGGCGTTCTTTTCCTGTTTTCAGCAATCATGGCGTTGTGCAATTCGCTTTTCGCCTATACGCTTCCTAGGCCATCCAAAATCAAAGGCTAGCCTCATAAACAGTCATCAACTACGATCGCGATAAGGCAAAAGGCGGCAGGAGCGGTTCATACGATTTCCATTCATCAGGCTCCCAGAACACTTTCGCCAGAAACAAACCTTTTGCAGGGGCGCTGTCCGCCGCTTCACAACGATTGAGCGATGCCAGCACCTCTGGGGTATTCTCTGGCTTCGCGTACCCCTGCCCCACATGTACCAGATATCCTGCCAGACTGCGCACCATCTTGTATAGAAAACTTTCGCCGACGGCGACCACATACAGAAGGCCGTTTTGTTCAACCAATTCAAGACGATGCAACAATCGCACCGTGTCCTCAATTTCCTTTCCCGAGTTGACGGTAAAAGACTTGAAATCATGCCGCCCCTCCAGAAAGGCAGCCGCCTGACGCATGGCGGACACATCCAGTTCATGCGGTGTCATCCACACGTACCTCGTCGCCAAAGGGCTAACACGCCTTCCTGGAGAAATGCAGTAAGTATATGCCTTTCCAAAATTGGAAAACCTCGCATTGAACCCCTGTTCGACCTCTGAGGCCGCCAAAACAAGAATATCATCGGGCAACCATCTGTTCAACTTGAACATCAAGTGCTCCGCAGTCATACTAGGCTCGACCTTCGCCTCAAAACTCACATGCTGGTCCAATGCGTGCACACCGCTATCCGTTCGGCTGCAACCAGCGATTTTCAGTTCAGGGTCCCGAAGCATCAGCCTAAGCCGTTTACGGATTTCGCCCTGAATGGTCTTGTGCTGAGGCTGAACCTGCCAACCATGGTAATCTGTTCCATCGTACGATACTGTCAAATGAAACGTCTTGACAACGAGTTCCACTGGATTATCCAACGATTCTGTTTCTTCTGTTGTTTTATCTTCACGTTCCATAATCCATCAGGCCTTACGAATCGGCTCCAAGCATCTTAAGTTCCTCTATGACCCTATCTGAAGACAATGACTTGAGGCATTTATAAGCATCTTCGCCCATAAAGCCACATTCTCTTCTGAAACATGGCCGACATGGCACGTCCGCGACCAGCAAACTCCAACGACCGCCAATGGGCCCCGTTGCAATGGGATCTGTTGACCCGAACAGAGCAACACCACGCTTCCCTAGCGCAGCCGCAAGATGCATGGCACCACTGTCATTGGCAACAACATAGGATGATGCCGAAAGAACAGACATCAATTGCCCTAAATCCGTCTTTCCTGCAAGATTCAATGTGTTAGAGGGCAATTGCTCCGCAATCTCTCCTGCCACCGCGCTTTCTTTTGGCCCTCCAACGATGACGACACGACCGCGTTCCCTCGCAAACCACTTTGCGACATCAGCGAAACGCTCCCCAGGCCATTGCTTTGCAGGCCCAAAAGCCGCTCCAGGAGCGATGGCAAGCCATTGGCTGCCCGCTTCCACCCCTAACTCGCGCGCCGATGACTCATCGACATTCAGCGGCGGACATTCTGCCTTCAAAGCGACATCACCCAGCATAGAGGCCAGTTCAAGATAATATGACAACTGATGACATACGCCGACATTTTCCCCCCGTGGCCATTCGCGCAGACGATGCGTCAACAGCAGTCCACGCCATCGGCCGCGTCGCCCGCAACGAACTCGCACCCCGCATTTCCAAACGTCCAGTGCGGAGCCAAACGAGTTTGGCAGCACCATCGCCACGCCTGGCTCAAATGACTTCACCGCCTGGATATCTTCATGCGACACATGTTTGCCAGCCATGGGTACAACCTCATTGACAAATGGACATGCCCGCCACATCGGCGCAAGATTGCCAGGCGTCAGCACAATTGTCTTTTTTCCCGCAGGGACCTTTAGGCTTATCTGATAAACGGCAGGCAATGTCATCAAAGCATCGCCAAGCCAATTCGTCGAACGGACAAGCAGGCCATTCCGCCAATCAGCCGATGGTGAAACCACGGTCTCGGACTGTGGAAAGGCAATGAGTTTCGGAGAATATGGATTCATCTTGCAATCGCATCACAGCCGCAGCGTCGAGCGGCCGCTCAGCGTCTCGTTGACTTTAAATGTCTTGTCTCCGACATGAAGCGTGTTCAACTTGACACTGCCTTCCAGCAGATGGAACCGCACCATGCCATCCAGCACGGCGCATGTACCGTATGCATTTCCCGTGGACCAGAACCATACGCCGTTCTTGCCCGTTAACGCCATCTCGCCTGTGCATCCGTCGTAATGGAATTCGGAGAGCGCGAGATAGGCGCTCCACGCCGCCATGGCGCGGGCGTAGTGGTGGCCACATTCCGCCTCGTCGAAGGGGCTGCGTTTCTTGCCGTCATAGCGTGCGCGAATATCGCTGATTACCTGAAGGCCTTCCGCCTCCATTCCTTCGTACAACATGCCAACGGCAGCGGTGTACTCGAAGCCCGTCATCACTTCACTAAAATACGGGAATGGAAACTTCGGGCGGTCACCATGCGGATAGGAGGCCATCAGCAACGCGGACTCGTCGCCTGCGACGAAGGAACGCATGTCGTTGAAATGGTCATGGAAACCGACACGCCTGTTATAGCGATAAATGGACTGAAGCGTCGTCTTGACGTGTTCGCGGTCGAGCAATTCGGGTAGCCCGAGTATCCGAGCGAAATAGATGCCGACCAGCTGGTCGACCAGGCAGGCTTTGTCAAGCTGCACGTCAGGATGGACGAAATCACTCGTCCCATACTTATAACGCAATCCAGGATAGATGTTGTCCTCGGACATCGGGGGTATGATGACCTGTTCATAGTATTCGCCATTGAAAAGCGTGCCGTCCATGTACGCCGAGCCCTTGGCGCCCAGGTCGCGGCAGGTCTCCGCGAACGCGGTATCGCCCATGGCATCCGCCATCAGCTCCGCGCACTTCAGCGCTCCAAGATACCATCCCTGCATCTGGCCATTCGGACCGTAGTACTCGACATCCATCGTGTTGTGCTGGCAACCCTCGATGACGCCGTCCTTGTTGCCGTCCCAGCCCTTATCTACCCAGCAGAACTCGAGTGCCGTCTTCACTTTCGACCAAAGTTTCTTCAGGAACGCGTCGTCTCCGCAGAGTTTCCAATCACGATAGACTTTCATGATGCATCCGAGTTGGCCGTCGGCCGCCGCCAAAGAACCATTCTTGGCGCGTTCCAGCGGCAAATTGACCCGAAAACTCATGAATCCCGTGTCATGCGTCGCATGGAGGAACTCAGTCTCCCGCATGTTCCGCGCCAGGCTTCCAAACAGAAACGCCGTCGTCTGTTCGTAGTTCCATACATGCGTGCACGAACCGAGGCATGAGCCAGTCGAATCGTTGCAGCCCTCCCAGCCGAAGAAATTGCCATCAGCCGTGCGGAAAGCGGTCTGCGTCCGAAGCGTCGAGACATTGAACAGCGCCGCCTCCTTGACGACATCTGGGACGGGCGACTGGAGGAAGGCGGACACGAAATCAATTGTCCGTTGCTCGAGTTCAGGCAGCCTCGTCACGACCTCCTCGGCGGCGGCCCACGCCGTCGGGAAGCGCGTGGCGTAATAGTTGCCGATATTATCTGGATCATGCTTCGGGTCGATGCCGACGCGCTGCTCTGGCTTCAGCGGCGTCCACGTGCGGCGGTTCGGGAAGCGCCAGGCGATAATGAACGTGAAGAACTCCTCGCCATTGGCGGGGATGGACTTGCGGACGCAGAGCGATGCCATGGGGGACGGTCCCGTTCCTTCCCGTTCATCCAGCATCCCGTCTTCGCTGAAATCGTCCCAGAAGTCAAGGAACGACATACCCCATCCTTTGTTAATCCATTTGGTGCGGTAGGAGACGCGCTCATGGGCCATCGCCGCAAGGACGACTTCGCCGTCAGAAGGGTCTCCGCAATCGCTGTCGGACGTCATCTCGATGCCGACCAGCCCCTTATGCCCTTCCCCCGAGCTGAAGGAGTTTTTCCGAACAGGCGCATTGTCCGACTTGCCGATGGTGTTCGTTACGATTCCGCAGACAGACACGTCGAGCGCCTTTCCAAGTTTGTTCTTGACGTTGTAGCGGAGAATCGCCACGGGAAAGCCAGAAGCGTCCGTATCCGTCGGGACGAGCGGATTGAACGCCTGAAGCGTCACGTCCACAGGCGCCTTCGATTCAAACAGCCTGACTTCGCCGAAAGGATACGCCGTGTCAAAACATGCGTGCTTGAATCGTGGCGCACCATGAAAAACGATGTCACGGACGCCACTCGAACCTTCATAGCACTCTTCGGGCAGCGGTCCCTCCAATGCCTTCGCAAATGGCTGACCGCCGTCTTCCTGAGCTTGGATGCAGAAGAACGGTGCGATGCCAAACGACCCTTTCGCGGGATGGTCCTCTATCTCGCAGTTTCTGAAATCGCCGCGACCTCCAAGTGAAATCGTACCAGTTCCAATGCCACCAAGCGGCAAAGCGATTTTCACCAGATGTTCCTGGTCGTAATGCTTCAATGTCGGCCAATGATTCATGAAAACGCATGCTCCTTTCAGTTAATCGTGTGTATCCTGAAGCAGTTTCAACAGTTCATCAGCGGAAATCGCCCCTGCGGTATCCGCGCCATCAAGCAACCTCATTGCAAGTTCCTGCTTCTGTTTATGAAGTTCGATGATCTTGTCTTCTATGGTATTGCGCGCGATGATTCTGTAAATTGTGACTGGCCTTATCTGACCAAGTCGATGTGCACGGTCGGCAGCCTGGTCCTCGACGGCTGGATTCCACCATGGATCAAGAATAATGACATAGTCCGCTCGCGTCAGGTTCAAGCCCAGCCCGCCTGCGCGCAGGCTGATGAGAAACAAATCCGAATGGCCTTCCTGGAAATTTCTGACCGCATCCTCCCTTTCTTTGGGCGGTGTCGAGCCGTCCAGATACTCGTAGGTGATGCCTAGATTGCTGATACATGGTCGAATAATATCCAGATGCTTGACAAACTGCGAGAACACGAGCGTCTTATGCCCTCCTGCCACCAGTTCCTGAACCAGGCTCTTGAATTCATCCAACTTGGCGCTAGGGACTTTTGTTCCTGGCTCAATCAGCAACGGATTGCACGCCGCCTGGCGTAGTTTCATGATTGCGGCCAGTATCCGAATCCTCTTCTGTGAAACGTTTTCATCCACGCGTTCTTCCAATTCCTTTAGCAAATTCAGCCTGACCGCCTCGTAGAATGCCCGTTCCTGAACAGACAAATCGACATGCAGTTGCACTTCTGTCTTTGGCGGAAGTTCCCTAAGGACCTCATCCTTTTTCCTTCGCAGCAGGAAAGGCTTTATCAGATTGTTGAGATGCTGCATGACATTGCCGTCCTTGTCCCGTTCAATCGGATTGGTAAAACGATCCTGAAATGACTTTCTTGAACCGAAAAGGCCTGGCGTGATGAACTGAAACAGCGTCCAGAGTTCGCCAAGATTATTCTCTATCGGGGTACCAGTCGTCGCAATTCTGAATTTCGCATTCAATTTCAGGGCCGCCTGGGAGCGTTTGGCCTGATAGTTCTTGATAGCCTGCGCCTCATCAAGCACCACAACACGCCAATCGGCCTTTTCGAAACAACTGATTTGACTTTGCAGCAGGCCATAACTGGAAATCATGACCATGCCAGGCTTCATCGCGCGAAGCATGCTTTCGCGGTCACCCTGCCCGAACACCACTGCCTTGAGACTGGGGGCGAACTTGGCGATTTCATCAACCCAATTCGCGCATACGGATGTGGGGGCGACAACAAGACACGGGCCTTCAGAAGCCTTCGTCAACATAAACGCGATAGCCTGCACCGTCTTTCCCAGGCCCATATCGTCCGCAAGGCATGCTCCCGCGCCCCAATGATCCAGCCTCAGCAGCCAACGGACTCCTTCTATCTGGTAATCTCTCAACACAATGCCTGGCGCCAAAGGCAATGGTTTCGAAATGTCAATTGACGCGGCTTCATCAATCCGCTTAAGCCTTTCCTTCCATTCGTCCGCCAATGTAAGATTCGTGTAATCACTGAGCAGTGCCTGAAGGACAGGAAGCGCCAGTGAATTGAACTGAATCCGCCCCTTTTTATCCTGCTGGCCGATATTGTTGAAATTATCAAGGCTTTTCCGAAAATCATCGGCAAGCGATATCACCTGGCCATCATCCAGAGTAATGAAATTACCTTTCTGCTCTCTGGAAAGCACCAGAAGCCGCTGGAATGAAACAGTCAGATTCTCATTGACGACAATATCACCATCTACATCAAGCCAGTTGTTGACCTGTTGTGTCCTCATGGCGACATCAGAGCATGTTATACGCCTGGACAGTTGAATCTTCCTATCCTGTTTCCATAGCACCTTGCATAGATTCATGATGTTCCGCAACTGCATCATGAACTGAAAAACGCTTTCACCATTTTCTATCTTCCAATGGAAAGGAGACACCATGTTGAAAGAAGTCAAAGCCTTGCAAATATCAAGTATCTGCGCAACCAGATTCTCCTCATGCGCCTTGTCCCGAAGTTTTTTCACCAGATGTCCTTCATGGCAATCAATGATAGCCTGCGGGCCTTCGCCTGGCAGCCGCAGCATTCCCTCCTCCCCAAACGGTTGCATGAGCAGTTCCACGCTGAAACCAGAGGTACGGCGTTCCAGCCGCATGACCGCCTGTGTCTCCATGACGCGCGTCTCATTCATAGCCATATTTTCCAAATCCAGATCTGAAATAATTCTCATGACCCTTGCCAACTGAAGGCAACTGTCGTTGATGCGGTCCACAGCCTGTTCAGGAATGAGGATGCCCTCTTTGAATGAATCGGCCAGTTTTTTGTGAATCTGCCTAAAGCAATACAGATGCAACGTATTGTCATCATGCTTCACCGCCGCCAAGTAAGACTTATCATCAGGTGTCGGGAAGATGGTCAGACGAATTTTACCGTTCTCCTCTCTCGTGATTTTCACGTATGGCTCGTCCAGGACGATTTTCACGGGAACCTGCTCCGAATCATCGGCCCAGAACAGCCTCGGATAATCCATCAGGTTCAAAAGAACATCATTGTATGTAATCTGGTCTGGCCGAATGGATGACCCCATCTGCAAGGCCGCAGCCTCGCCGCTCATGCTTATAAGCATCTTCACCGCCCGAATATCCTGAGCCGAATAGCACAAGGGCCAACTGCCGCCAGACGCTAAATCCCTTGCCAGACGCTCAATATACACATGGTGACCCTTGGACCATTTATCCGTTTTCGTCAAATGCTGTTCATACAGGTCCAACACCACATTGGAAGGACATTCGGGGGAAAAAGACACCAGCCATGCCATCCTTTTAAGTTTCGGCGCAGTGAATTCAGCAAGATCAGATGAAACCGCGTTCAACTCCTGCGTCCAGAAGGGAAGGATTTTTACGCAGTCAACCAATGGAACGATACCCAGTTCAGCAATGCCGTCCTTTGGAAGCGGAATCCAGTCTGCGGACAGCCTTCTCATTATTTCGTCGCACTCTGCCCCAAACCATCTGAATCCTGAAGCAAAGGCCATATCTCTAGTCACCGTTAGTGCCGTCAGCCGTCTTGAATCCAACTGGCCATCATATAGCCAGAAAGCGACCATGCTAGCGATAATGCAATCCAACGTCCCTGGCTCGCATTCAAGAAAATCATCCCTGACGGATGCTCCCATCACTATCTTATTGAGATATTCATGGAGTATGGAATATGTTTTTGTGAATATCAGATTTTGCTTTGCTATACGCGTATCGGAAAAAGCCGTTCCCAACGACGTCGGTGAATTGGCCTTGATTCTCGCCAGAACATAGAAAATACCCGTGACAGTCGTAAAATAATAGTCTGTTCCGTAATTCGGCCTGCGGATATTCTCAAGTGCCTCACCGTATGAGGCGAGACACTCGGCATTGTTCCCACGGATGAAATCTATCCATGCCTTGCGCGTCTGGATGGTATCCACATCGCCATTAAGCATGTCGTCCAACAGTTTTTCAGCCTCATCCAGCCGTCCTGCCATGATAAGGATATCTATCACAGGAAAACGAGCGAATGCATACAGTTGCTGATACTTGGACAATGCCATTTCCAAGAGCGCGTTTATGGGCTTCAGCCTGTAAATCATGTATGGCACAAGTTGGCGAATGCAAACGGAAAACAACTCGACGGGCAAAGTGCCCAGCCATCCGATATACCCCTCATCAGCCAAAAACCAATAGGGCTTTCCGCTGGAGAAATCCGCAGGTTGCTCCTTGCCGAGTATTTCAAGATACTTCCTATGCAGTTTGCTGTCCTTTGCAAAAAGCGTATTCCTAATATCGCGTGCCAGCCTCATGGGGTTTGGCATTCCATCTGTATTCTGATAGGGCAGAGAACGGGCAATATGAAGCACGACCTTGCCATTCTCCTCATTTCCGAAAAACTCCATGGCGACCTTATTCAGATGCTCGTCATGGCAGGTGAAATAATTGCCGTTGGAAGTCGTCACCTCATCCCACGAATACAAAGCATCTCGCAGTTCTTCATTTGTGATATCAGGGAAACCCTGCACATGCTTATTCAGCAACTGTGACAAAGTCCGCAACTCGTAAAAAGCCAAGACCTCGCCTCCAACAGCAAACAGCAATTGAATCGACGCTCTCAATTCGCTGGATGTTCCTTTGCCTTCAGACATATCTCCACTGCATCCCTCATTCATCGCCGCACAACTCTCCAAAAAGGGAATTCGCAGTCGTTCGGGTTATACGCACATTGACCAGATCACCAACACTCACACTTGGGGACGGGATGAAATTCACGACCTTGTTCAGCCCCGTTCGACCAGTCCAGCGTTCCTGATTGCGTTTTGACACTCCTTCCACGAGAACCTCCTGCAATGTTCCCTTGAACCGAGCGTTCCTTTCGGCGGCACCCGCCTCCAGATCCGCCAGCAATATCTGGTTTCTCTCATGCTTGGTTTCCTCTGAAACATCGTCTGGATAATCTGCGGCGGATTTGGTCCCCTCCCTGGGCGAATAGCGAAAAATATACGCCATGTCATACACGACCTCGCGCATCACATTCCGCGTCATCTCGAAATCCTCCTCTGTCTCCGTCGAAAAACCGACGATGATATCCGTCGTGAAATTGACATCTGGAACTGCAGCCTTGATTTTTCCGACACAATCCAGATATTCCTCTGCGGTATAGGAGCGTCGCATCAGTTTCAGCATCCGATTCGAACCCGACTGCAATGGGATATGGAAGCACTTGCAGACTTTCGGCAATTCCGCTATGGCTCGAATGAACTTGTCATTCATGAAATGGACATGCGGCGACGTGAACCGTATTCTCGCCAAGCCTGGAATTTCATTCAATGCGTAGAGAATATCCGCAAA
>JAGCTA010000549.1 GCA_017963875.1 Victivallales bacterium
AAGGCAATGGAACGTTACTCAACCCAGGTTTCGAGCCATGCTGACGGAATCATTCGCGGTATGGTTACCATCACCACCATTTATACAGAAGCGGAGAAAGATGGTTCACAGTTGTGTCAAGTTATATTGGGATGGACGAGTAAAAACATTGCTGCGGTCAATGATGTTGCAGCCACGATGTCCGGCTCTGGACCTGCAACGGAACCACCTTCGGACAAGGCATCTGCCCCGTCAGAATCAGAGCGAAAGACAACCATTCCTTCGCAGATTATTATTCCCCCGCAGATCATCATTTCTCCAGAGGCTGCCGATTTTGAGTAATAGTTTTCGTCCAATGTTTCGAAAGTTTCTTCAGGTAGCACTCTGCTTTTTCCTGCTGACGTCTGTTTTTATGGCGTCAGCGGAAACTATAGAGTTGGGCGGCCCACGCAAGGTTGTGGCGGAACTGGTGTCGCAGGGTGACGTTTGGAATGTCACCCTGCGCATGGTTCCGGTGAAATGTTTCGACCAGGCGATGAACGCCAAGGTGCAAAAGCAACTGGGCTGCGATTATGCATTGAGTGCGCTTGCGCAACTGCTGCATTCGGATGCACTAGCGGTCGCCTATTGCCGTTGCGAAGGCATGTCTGAGGGCAATGGCATTGTTACCATGAAGATTCGTATTGGAGGAGTTCGCAGGAAGGTGAACACGGCAATGTCTTCTGGCAAGCAACCGGCGCTTTCAAGCCTGTCGGACGGCAATGCCGCTGAAATACGCCAAGGTAGCCTGCTTTCCAGCGCCGAGGATTGGTCACATGTCATCGCCAATTTCAAACAGGCGGTTTTAGGCGAGGGGGCCAAGGTATTTGCGCATATGCCATTGGATGATGAAAATGACTTGATCCTCGCAGAGTGGGAAAATGATTTTCGCAATGGCTACCGTTCAATGCAGGAAAAGCTCAAGGCGGATATTGAGTTGTTGACAATGGAACGCGATGAACTCTTGCTGGAGGCTGACCAGGCCGCCGAGGAGATTCTGGAACAAATGAAACGCTACGGCGAACTGTTGGGAAATGCCAATCGCTTCCAGAATGTCAACCTTGACAGCGCATACGCTTCTGCACTTCTGGCCGAACCGCTTCTGATGGAAACGGGAGGCGCCAATGTGCTGACGGCAATTGATGGTGCCCGCATGGTGGTTTCCGTGGGGATAGCGGAAATCCGTAAACCTAGTTCCCAGGAGAGTATTCGGCAACGGAAAGTCGCGCAGACTCGGGCTGAAGGCCAGTTGGTAAGCTGGCTGAAGAGTCGGGTGAATGTACAGACCACGATGAAAGAGAAAGTTTTTGTCATTCAGGATGATTCTGGCGTAACCACTATCGCCAGCGAAAGTTTCGAGGAAATCATCCGTGAGTCGGCCGAGGGTGTGATTAGCGGGCTTCAGCCCATCGGCACCTGGACTTCCAAAGACAACCAAATCTTCTACCTCGCCGTTGGCAGACTCCTGTGACGAGCGATTTCAACAACCATCAGACTCTCATGAGCAAACTGTATAGATTCTTCTTTGTAGCCCTTGTGCTTGTTCAAATCGTCTTCTGTGTACAAGTAGTCCAGGCTGGCGATGACACGATTCAAGTGACCGCATCCGGCATCGGCCACACGAGTGATGAGGCGCTGAAGGATGCCTACAAGAATGCGGTCCGTCGCGCGGTCGGCGTCTATGTCCTGACGGAGACGGTGATGAACAACGAAGACATCAACGAGAAAGTCTATGCCAACTCCGACGGTGTTGTCAGCAGCCATGAGGTTCTAGAGACCAAAAGTCTGCCGAACAACCTGATTGAAATCACCATCAAGGCGACGGTGCAGAAGAACAATATCGGCCAGCTGCTCGGCAAAAACAAGCCCACCGTGATTGAAAAAAAGGACATCGTCAATGTCGGCAATTCCCTGAATGCCATGGAGGAAGTCCAGAAAAGCCTTGATCTGATTTTCAAGGATTACCCGGCCTCGCTCCTTACTGTCGAGGCCATTGGCCAGCCGGTCATCGACGAATCTAAGAATGTGACTGCGGATACGATTCCCATGATGCAGACTGTTCGCATCTCCGTCAACTATCCAGAATATCAAAAACTCGTGAAGAAACTCATGAAGTTGTTTGACCAGAACAACTATCCCAAGGGAAGCAATCAACCATTTGGGAGTGGCGCAGTGGATGAAATACTTGATGAAAGAAAATCGAAAAATACCTTTTATCTATTGACTCGCGGGAGCCCCCAAATGCCACCTCAGAAGTATTCAGATATGAGGGGGATAGGTTTTCGTTTGCCAGGACAAATTATGCGTCATTTGCAAAACCTGGCACATAGCCATTATCTTTTCTATGTACACTATGAAATGACGGATTTGGATTACAATGTTTTGGGAAATGTGGAATATATAGGTTGTTCAGCTTTTCTCCTTCGCGACATTGGCGACATGAAAGAATACGGAAAAGGACATTTTTGTGCGTCCCCCTGCCTAGGAAATTCCAATAAATACTGTGTTATATGGCCGATGTGCATGGACACGATATATTATGATCGTGATTATTCATGTCATGAAATCTATGAAACATGTGGTAGCTCATTTACATTTACCTCTCGCTTTCAAGTGAATCGTCAGGTGTACGAGAATGCCCAAGGATTGAAAATCAATGTTTCCCTTTATAATAAAAAAACGGAGGAGACGATTGCACCATAAGATAGGGAACTATATCTTTAACTTTCCTGATTTCCAGAAGATTTCTGGGACATCTGGGATATCCAGGACATCTGGGACAGGGTAATCGCAAGCCGCTTTCCCAATTGTCTCAATTGTCCCAATTGTCCCATTAGGCAAGTTAAGGATATAGGTCCCAAAATATTGCCAGCGTGGAATGGAATTGCGCGAGCTATTTCGGCGATTTTGTTATAAAAATGCCAACTCTTTCGGCGATTTTTAATAATTTCTCCGAATGGGGGGATTATAATATTGATTGCATTTCGCGCCGCAATCCTCCTTTTGGATGTCTGCGACATCATGAAACGAATTTGGCTTCCATTCGCGTAGGTTCATTCCATAGTCACTTTGGATGTTTTTATGAAATTGCTACTGCTGTTGTTTCTCATGGCGCATTTTTCGCTCTTCGCCTTGAATGTAAAGGACTTCGGCGCGGTGGGCGACGGCGTGCACGACGACACGGACGCCATCCAGCACGCACTGGATTTGGCGGAGGCCGAGGAAAGCAAATTCCTGGCGGGGCATTCGGAGCTTCCGCCGTGGGGCGGCCACGGCGGTCACGGCAGCAGCGGGCTGGTGTTCGTGCCCAAGGGAACCTATCGCCTAAGCCGTCCGCTGGTCTTTGACCG
>JAGCTA010000550.1 GCA_017963875.1 Victivallales bacterium
TAGGTTGAGGGCCTAATGGAGTAATATCCGTGCGGGTTCAAATCCCGCCCCGAATACCATGTTTTCAACGAAAATCACCGTGTTCGGGTGGCGGAATTGGCAGACGCGTTAGGTTGAGGGCCTAATGGAGTAATATCCGTGCGGGTTCAAATCCCGCCCCGAATACCAGATAATCTACAAGGGCTGGCGCAATGACATTTGGTTCTGCACCAGCCTTTTTTATTGCTGAACAGGAGATTGGTCATGCAGATTGTCGTCGCAACAGGAAATGCGCACAAGGTCGCCGAGATATCGGCAATTCTTGCACCGCATGGAATTGAAATCCTAAGTGCCGAAACACGCGGTGGGATGCCAGAAGTGATCGAGGACGGCTTGACTTTCAAGGAAAATGCAGTGAAAAAAGCCACGACATGTGCGAAAATCTGGAAATGCCCTGTCATTGCGGATGATTCTGGTCTCGAAGTAGTTGCGCTTAATGGTGCACCAGGAGTTTTTTCTGCTCGTTATGCAGGTGAGGGGGGCAACGACGGAAGGAATCTCAAGAAATTGCTGAAAAACATGGAAGGCGTGTCAGACCGCAGGGCGCGGTTTGTTACCGTTATTGCTCTTGCATTGCCTGACGGAACGGTGCGGACGGCTGAAGGCACTGTCAAAGGAACGATTATCCATGAGGCACGCGGGACGGGCGGTTTTGGTTATGACCCCGCTTTTGTCCCAGATGATTTTGACAAGACGTTTGCAGAATTGCCTGCTGAAACCAAAAACGCCTTGTCGCATCGTGCAAATGCTCTGAAAAATGCACTTGAAAAAGGTCTGTTTGTTTTTTCAAAAAATGATTTCAAAAAATAATTTGTAATGATTTGCAAAGAGCGGAAATCAAATCATATTTAACTGTTTTTTCTGTCTTGAGGCAAATTAAATATAGTACGGCGTTAGGCAGGTTGTGAATTATCATACACAAGTAAAAAAAGGACAACTATGAATGACTTACTGTTGAAGGACTTTGTTGAACGGGGCGCGTTGGAACGTGTCCAATACGAGCGTCTGCGCGAAACTCTGGAAAGAGTTTATGCCAATGTGCCGTTTTATCGAAAGGCATTTGACCAAGCAGGGGTAAAACCATCAGACCTCCAAACGCTCAAGGACCTTGCAAAATTCCCATTTACCGTCAAGACGGATTTGAGGGACAATTATCCATTTGGGCTTCTTGCAGTCCCCCAGAAGGAGATCGTGCGAATCCATGCTTCAAGTGGAACGACGGGAAAGCCAACGGTCGTCTGCTACACAGAACATGATATCAGTTGCTGGAGCGAAACCATGTGCCGTACATTCCAAATGGGCGGCGCAACTGAAAACGACATTTTCCAGATCGGCTATGGCTATGGTCTTTTCACGGGTGGCCTGGGGGCGCACTACGGCGCAGAACGTCTGGGGGCGTCGGTGATTCCAATGAGTGGCGGCGCGACCGAAAAGCAGATTATGCTTCTCCGTGACTTCGGTTCGACGGCCGTCTGCTGCACGCCTTCCTTCTTCATCCATGTCATCGAAGAGGCTGAGAAAGCAGGTCTGGATTTGCGGAAAGACTCGAAACTGCGTCTGGGATTCTTCGGCGCGGAACCGTGGACAGAGGCAATGCGCGATTTCATTGAAGAAAGGACAGGCATCCATGCCCATGATATTTTCGGTTTGTCCGAAATCATGGGACCTGGCGTGGCCGCAGACTGCATTTATCATGACGGCCTGCATATTTTTGAGGACCACTATTACCCCGAAATCGTTGATCCCGACACAGGCGAAGTGCTTCCTCCTGGAGAAGAGGGTGAAATCTGTTTCACAAACCTCACAAAACAGGGAATGCCCATGATTCGCTATCGTACCCATGACATCAGCCGACTGAACTATGAGCGTTGCCGTTGTGGTAGAACCATCGTCCGTATGGAGAAGGTCCGCCGTCGTTGCGATGACATGCTGATTATCCGCGGCGTCAATCTCTTCCCGACGCAGGTCGAGAGCGTGCTGTTGAGCGTAAAGGGGACAAGCCCCCATTATCAACTCATTGTCACCAGGACAAAAGCAATGGATGAACTTGAAGTCAAGGTGGAGGTTACTCCCGAGGCATTCTCTGATGAAGTCCGTGCGCTGGAAGTGCTTCGTGCGCAGATACAGGGACGAATCAAGCAGATTATCGGACTCAGTGCGCGCGTCACATTGGTGGAGCCTGGAACCATTGAGCGTTCCACTGGCAAGGCAAAGCATGTCATTGATCTTCGTAATAAATAAGGCTCTATTTCCCATGAGGGGCTGGAATTGCTCATGTCAATGCGGCTCTGCCATGACCCTAAAGGAGATAAATATCAGAAACCTGGGAATGCAGCCCCGAAAGAATTCCGACCTCGATGAGGTCGAACCAACCCTTCTGAGGAATAGATCCAAAAGCAAAATCCAAAAGGAAGAATCGGATGTCAGTCAGACAGTTGTCCATGTTGAAATTTGACCGATTTAGATAACACAGATAAAAGCAAAAGGAGAAAGCGCATGTCAGTCAGACAGTTGTCCATATTTCTTGAGAATCGTCCTGGTCGTCTTGTCACAGTCGCCAATGTTCTGGGACAGGCGAATTGCAGTATTTTAGCGTTGTCGGTTGCCGACACGAAAGACTTTGGCATCATTCGTCTTATTGTCGATGATTATGCCAAGGCGGACGAAGCCCTTCATGCCAAAGGCATTCTTTGTCAGGTAAACGAGGTGACTGCCGTGGAAATCGGCAGCGCTCCAGGCAGTCTTGCGAAAGTTCTGGAACTGTTCAATGAAGCAGGCGTGAATGTCGAATACATGTATGCCATTGCGGAACCGCGTTCTGCGCATCCAGTCATGATTTTCCGTTTTGACCAGGCGAAGCCTGCTCTGGACGCATTGAAGAACGCTGGATATCATGTGTTCACAGAACAGGAACTGTTGGCTTGATTTACACTTGTCTCTAGCGTTGTGTCTGTTTTTCTTATCATTGATCCCCCAAAGATATTGTTTTACCAAAGAGAGTTGAGTCGATTATGAAACGGATTGCATGTTTTGCTCTATGTTTGCTTGCTTTGTTGATGACGGGGTGTACGACGACGTCATTGCCCGAGACAAAGGCAAAAGTCGCAACCTATTATGAAAGCGGCAAATATGAACAAGATGTTTCTCGTATCCTAAAAGACGCGGAGCGTTATTTGCCAAAGGCAGGAGCATACAACATCATTGGAAGCGCGGTCGTTTTTGACATTGATGACACTGCGTTGAGCACGTATGAATACCAGAAGGGAATGGGATTCGGGCATTACGGGCTGGCCTGGCATCAGTGGATTGACATGAAACGCGCGACTGCAATCAAGCCTGTGCTGGATTTCTACAATCTTGCCAAAAGCCGTGGGCTGACGTTGTTCTTCGTGTCTGGTCGCCGTGAAAAATTCCGTGCAGTCACTGAGGACAATCTTCGTGCGGTGGGCTTTGACGGGTGGAAGGAACTTTACATGAAGCCTGATGATTTCAAGAGCAAGTCCATTGTCCCATTGAAAGTCGCGCATCGGATAGCCATTGAAAAGCAAGGATATAAGATTGTTGTCAATGTCGGCGACCAGCCGAGCGATCTTGATGGTGGTCATGCCGTCCATACGGTTCTGCTTCCAAATCTCATCTATGGCGTGAAGTGACGCAGCCTCATGGCCTGTCATCTTGCATTCGTTCTCGAAAAAAACAATAGAGCCACAGGTTTGTCTTCTATAGACATCTGTGGCTCTTGATGAATTGAAGGAAAGATATCTATAGGATGCAATATGATGTTAAGTAAATTGATACTGTCTTTTTTTATAATTCCGCTGATTCTCTTCAGCGAGGAAAATGCATTGATATTGCAGTGCAAGACATCTCAGAATTTACTGCAAAACGCAGATTTCTGCCAACTTGACGGAAATGGTTTGCCGTTGAGATGGACTTTTGACAATTGCAGCAGGTCTCCAATATTCAAATCGCAAATTGTCAAGCAATCCAAAGGCAATTATCTTACTGTTGATACTGCTTGGAGCCAATTCGGTTACTGGATGCAGACAATTCCGCTGCAAAAAGGCGAATCCTATTATGTTTCCAGCGAAGTTCAGAGCGACGGTCCAAATGTCATGATTTGGATTCAATGCAAACAGAATATATCGGACTCTGAAAAGCCATCTGTTAAAGAGTTCCGCGCACCGATTTTTCTTAGCAACGGCTTGTCCATGAAAAAAGAATTACGGGATTTTGTCGATGAGAAACTTTTGAATTCACTTTGTGCAGACCAATGGAGCAGAATCGGTTGCGTGGTCAATGTTCCAAAAGATGATGGAAGTTATCTCTGCGAAGTCCGCATCGGCGTTTATGGCGGCGGGCCTGGACAGATGCGTTTTCGAAATCCATTGTTCCGAAAGGCGCAAGTAGAACTGCAAGCAGATATCAATGGTACTGGATGGACGGAATTGCAGGTCGGCAAGGCGACTCCAGAAAGCATCAAACTTGATCCGTCCCTTGAACATCAGAGTGTTTCATTTGTGCTTCCCAAAGCGAAATTTATTTATCGCGTTGAATTGATTGGCAATCATGGACAGAAAATCATTAGGGAGTTTACAAATGACTAAATATGTAACATTCTTTTTGGCAACGATTGCTGTAGTCTTTGCGTCCGCCCAGCCAACGTTGGAGATATTCGAGTTCGGAGGAAAATCTCCTGTTGTAAATACTGTTCTGAATGGCTCGGAACAGCGGTTCTCTGGAACGGACTGGAGGTTGCTGGTGCAAAGAAACCAAGGAGCGGTGACCGTGTGGAAACTGTGTTTTTCCAGTTCAAAACACGAACCTGTCCTTTTGGAATTGCGTTTCAAAAGTCCGCTGGATTTTACTCCAGCGATTTTCTGGGATGGCCATGAAGAACGTCGAATAGAGAAATTGCCATTGTCACGCAGGAATCATCTGGAGTCTTTTCCGCTTGCTACCGCAGACAACGGCGAGCATGGGCATGCGCTTGGATTCGCACCGCAGACGATTTTGAGTCAGTTCCAACGTTCTATTACAGAAAAGGGACTCGAATTGAGCACTCGAATCGTGGTGGATGACCGCCGAGTTCAGGAAATTGACATTGTGGAATACGGGTTCAAGCCAGAGTTCTCATGGCGAAATGCCGTAGAAGACTATTACAATGCATTCCCTTCATGGTTTATCCCCCGCGAAGGAGTCGATTCAAGAATTTACGGAGTCAGCGGATATCTTATGGGAGCGCATTTGTCACGTCCATTTGAACTTCATTCGCCTCGTGTTTCACATATCGGGTGGGAATGGACGTATGCTCCGTGGTATGAATCGGGAAACTGGTTCCCAGTCGGCGAAGGGTGGAAGAACGAGACAAATCAGTTCTGGGACTACTACAACCACCGCAAAGGTAAGTTGGTGACGAAGGAAGAGTACCATGACGCGCTGAAAAAGGAAATCCACTACGGCAATAAGGTCGCCGCAATGTTCTATTATATCCTTGTCAAGGACATCCATGAAAGTGTCGCAGGCAATCATCCTGAAGCCACGCGAGGCGTCAGCGGGCTACATTCCCTCCCGTCCAACAAAGGGAAGACGCTATGCACTTTTGCTCCTGGTTCGCCTCTTTTTGATTATCTGAAACAACAACTTAAGGATGTGGTTGACAACTATGAGGTTTCGGGCTTTTCCTTTGACATGGCGAACTGTGGTTTTGATTTCAGAACGCAAAGTCAACTTGAGTATGCCGTAGGAAGAGCATGGGATGATGATGGACAAATCTACACTTCAGACGCGGTAACGCCCATTCCTTTTTCTGACTATATACATACGCTGAAGCGTAATGGGAAGACCATGGGGACGATGTTCAATGCTGCCTTGAGCGATTTCTCTCCCTTTCCATTCTTCCATTGCGATGGCGCAATCATGGAGGGATATCCCCATGCCAACGTGGAGATGGTGCTGCCCCTTCGGCTGACGCTGGGGCGAAAGCCCTTCTCCTTCTGGCACGGCAATGGGAGATACCGTGGCATCAACGTCTGGCGACTTGAGAATGACCAGGAAAAGAAAAAAGAATTGGATTTGGGGCTTTTCCAATACCATCTTCTCAAGAGTTATGAACTCGGCTGCCAGTTTATGGCATGGACGACGCCTAATCCGTTTTTCCAGCCGCATATCCCTGTGGTCAGGGCATTATGCGAGGCTGGCTATCATCCAGTCACGGCTGTCAAGAATGCAGAACCGTTATGGACCGGACGATTCGGAGATGGAATCGACACGATTCTCACTTTCGGCAATCCCACAAGGGAAACAATCTCACGCAAAGTGCGGGTCGTCAGCTGTTATATCGGAGATGGCAAGTACGCTTTTGTGCCACGTTCGGGAAAACTGGGGCAGCATTTCACCAATGGTGAAACCGAATTGGAAATCACGCTTGCCCCAAAGGAAGTCATGGCATTGCGCACTGTGTTAATCTTTGGCTCCGTAACACAGTTGACAATTTCTGCCGACAGCAATGAAATCGCATTCGATGCAGACGGAGAGTTTGATTTCATCCTGCCCAATCGTGATTTTGACGGATTTCGTCTGCATTTTGCATCGGATAAATATTTTCGAGGGAAATGCGTGAAAAACATAAAACTGACACAAATACCGCCATACAAAGTTTTTGCGCCCGAAGCAGCCGCAACAGAATTACTGTCTGACGGAAATTCTCCAGCGATTGAAGCAGGGAAGGGGGATGATGTTCAAATTGCGGCGGAAGCATTGTCCATATATCGTCCGTATGTTGCGGCGTGCAAAAAGCGTTTCCATACAGTAAAAACTCATCTCCCTGGTTTGATGGACAACAGTCTTGCCAAGCCTGATTTGGAGGTGACGGCTCCTGGAAAAGGCCATACAGGCAAAAAAATATGTATTGGCGTTCCAGCGGACTTTCCAGATTTCACGCCTCCCGCTGACTGGAGTGGACCATTTCTCACCATGCCGAATGCTGATACGTTATGGATTGGCGGAAATACCCCAGCAGAGGCTCGACAGGCTGCATATATCTACTTCGACATGCTTGACAGGCGTTTGATTAAATAGGCTTCTTTGTAAAACAACTCATCCCCAAAGAGTGAACAGAATGAGAAACTCAATTGTATTGTTAATTGTCGTCGCACTGACCATGTCTGCCCTTGCGTTTGGGGCGGAAAACAACACGGTACCTCTTGAAATCGTGGCTTCACCACAGACGAATCCGACAACGAAATACGCCGCCGAAGAACTCAGCAAATACTTGGGCGAAATCACTGATACCAAAGTACCTATTAACACGGAGGCAGGCAATGCTAACGTCAGGATCATGCTCACATTGCCAGATTCTCCGTATTTCTCCGATGTATTGAAAGCATATCCATCTGATATTAATTTACTTAAGGGAACCGATGGTTACGCGGTAAGGAGACGTGGCGAAACAATCTTTCTTATTGCGGATTGTCCCAAGGGATTGCTGAACGGCATCTACCGTTTTCTAATGAAGAATACGGATATCATCTGGCCGAGACCTGCGAACGGCATTGCCATCTTTACGCAAACAAAGAACCTGAAATTCACAGTAACCGACTATCTGGATTTGCCTAAGTTCAAATACCGTGGATGGGGCTGGAACTACAGCCGTACCGTCTGGGTGGACGAACTGGACGAATGGCGGGCTAGGATGTGCTTTAACCGCGCTGGAGGCCCGCATACGAAAAAGAACGAGGCCAGGGAACGTCGCCTTGGATATGTCGGGGGCTACTACACAGAAGGTAAATCCATTGGTCACAACATGGTCAGTTACTGGCTGCCAGTCAAGCAGTTTGGCACGGACCATCCAGATTATTACATGTTTGTTGACGGCAATAGGTATCTCAAAAACAACGCCAATCCATGCTATACACATCCAGAAGTGCCTGACGTAATTGCCAAACGCATCATAGAGGAAATCGACTCCTTGGATTATACGCCTTCCGTCATGATTGTGCAGAACTCTGACCAGGGGCTAACCTGCGAATGTCCCGAATGCGTCAAGCCAATTCAATTGCCCGATGGTTCACTGCTGGAAAAAGACGACGAGGCGTTCCGTTCCACTCAGTTTTTCATCTTCTTCAATAGAATCGCAAGACAGGTTGGAGCAAAGTATCCAGATGTCTTGATTCAGACTTACGGTTATTTCTTTACTGCCATTCCTCCGAAAGTCAAACTTGAGCCCAATATCGCAATCTCCTATTGCCCCTATATCCGCAATGACAAGGAACCGCTGTCAGGTCCAAGCAATCAAAGATGGTGGAAAAGGACAAACGACTGGCTGAAACTTACTTCGAACCTCATGCTACGCGAATACTATTACTCCTCCATGCAGTATCCACGTCCGTTGGCAGAAATCATGGGGCAGGATTTGCGGTATTTGCAAACACGCGGCATACCATCCGTCACCAGCGAATTCACCTGCAGCGATGATGATTTTCGTCCACGAAATGGATTCCCCTGCAAATTGTTTTGGGATTTGTCTGCAGGTGAAGTTTGGGTCATGAGCCAGTTGCTTTGGGACCCGCATCAGGATTTCAATGTTCTACGGGAAGATTTTCTAAATCGAACTTATCACGAGGGTGCTCCCGCCATGCGGGAGTTCTTCAGGCTTTTGCGTGAGGCATGGCTGAACGACAAGAAACCTTCCGCATTCAACGATAATATTGTCAAATCCTTCCGATACTATGTGCTCGGCAAAAATATCGAAACGAAGTGCCTGGATGCGCTTGAATTGGCGCAGAAGACAGTCAAGCACACTGACTCAGGTAAACTGATTGCGAAGGCCAACGAGACTTTCAGGTTTTTCCTGAACGAGGCGAAAGCCCAATCCATTGTCGAATTGAACGTGCCAAAACTGAAAACAACGGATTATCCTGACTTCGACCTGACTTCTGGTGTCTGGTCCAAGGCAGCGATGTTCCCTGTTTTCAAACTGCTGAACAATCATTCCGTGAGCAGTTCTTTCCCTATGACGCTGAAAGTCTTCCATGACGGCAAGTATCTGTATCTGGGGACTTTTGTTGAAAAGGATCCGAAGACGCTGTTTGCACGACCGTTTGAACTCAAGGACGCCTCATTCCCCAGCGGCGACCATGCGGAGTTTTTCTTCGTAA
This sequence comes from Victivallales bacterium, assembly GCA_017963875.1. Next base: position 9,198 of record JAGCTA010000550.1, read on the forward strand.
GCCGCAAGGACAATTATTACTATCACCTTGCATGGGATTACAAAGGCAGTCTCTACGATGCCAAATTGACGGAACGAAACTGGAACGCCGAATGGGAAGTACGCACGAAGGAATGCGAAAACGGTTGGCGAAGCGTTGCACGCATCCCGCTGAAGACGATGGATGTGACACTGTTGGAAAGCAACAAGATTTCCTCGTTGCTGATGATTACGGTTGCCAAACCAGACGGTAAGAATGAAGCAGCCACCTGGGGCGGTGGCAAGGTCCATTCGCCAGATTCATTCGGGAATTTGATTCTTTCACTTGAATGAATTCATGCTTGCCGAGGTGATATGTTAGTCCTTTTACAATGGAATCCAGATTGTTCAAAAGGGGATTACGATGAAGCATCCATATTTCAGTGCCGCATGGCAAAGTGAATTGAAGTATGTCTGGGATTCCAGAACTGTCACAGGTGTTCTGGAACAAAAGCCATGCAGAGGCAAACAGGCAGTGAACCTCTCCGTCATGTCAGGAGTGAAAACGCCAGACGGAGAGCCCGCGCTGCTGGTCCGCGCGATGAATGATATCAGTCGCAGGATTCTGTTCTGTACACAGGAGTTCTATATCGAACAAGGTGATTCTGCGTGTTGTGAATTCCAATGGTTGGCACCACATGAAATGACTATTGGACTGGAATTTCTGAAGCACCGACGCTCCGTTCGCTGCGAGAAAGGATGGAATATTATTCGGCTTGATGTCCCTGCTGCACATAGACTTGAATATGAAAGAGAAACAATGTATCTGTCGTTAGAAGGAATGAAGGACGACGATTGCGGCTGGATGGGCACGCTTAGATTCCATCTGAGGACAACACGCAGCGTTCCTCCGTTGCAATTTCCCACAAAGGAAATCAAACCAGGAACCGATTGGGTGGAATGCGATCTAAGCGACTTATATGTGAAAAAGAATTCCATTTTGGATTTTTCATATCTTGTCCCCGCTGAAAATCTGGATGAACTCGGACGTGTGACGGTTTCTCCAGACGGCCATTTCTCCTACGCCAATTGTCCCGAAAAACGTGTGCGTTTCTTTGGCCATTCAATGGCACTGACACGTTCAAACATTCCCAATACCCACTCAGAAATCGAAGCGTTTGCAGACGCACTGCGTAACCAGGGATACAATCTGGTTCGTATTCACGGTCTCAATGCGCTGCTGATGGATGCGTCACGTGGTTGGGACGGGACGCTTCCCGTCAAACCCGCTCAGATTCCCGTTCTCGCCGATGCGGAGGAGCGCTTGCATTATTTCATCTTCGCCTTGAAGAAAAGAGGCATTCATCTATATCTTGACTTATGCACATTCTTCAACGGATGGCATAGCGGTGATGTCTGGAGAAACGGTGGAATCTGGATTATGGAAAAAGAGGGCATGACACGCTATTCCTCGCAGTTTCTTGACGGCGATCCACTTGTCAGAGGCAATTACAGGGCAGGCGTCATTCGTGTAATGACAGCGCTCAATCCTTATACAGGCATGAGATTGGCCGATGATCCATGTATCGCTTTCGTCCTTGGTTTCAATGAATTGCAGATTCATCCATGCAAGTCGTGGGCGACGCGGCTTCGCAAATCAAAGAAACGCGAGGCGGAACTTCAGTTCGACACAATGGAGGAAACCGCTCAGTTCATTGACAAAACTATCGCAGAGACTGGCTACACGGGGCTTGTCAACCAATACGACAATAGTCGAAAACTGGTGAATTTGGCCGTGGGCTTCCGCTACCCCTCTGTGACGAATCATTATTATCATTGGTGCCCGCACAAATTCTTCTATCCAGGCTCTTCACAAGGCGCTTCAAGCACCCTGTTTTCAGGAATCGGATATATGCGCAGATCGGCCCAGTTGCGTCCAATAGGCAAACCATACGGCATGACGGAGTACGGAGAGCCGTATTGGAATTCTCATCGTTTCCAACAAGGACTCGACTTCGGACCATACAGCGCATTTCAAGACTTTGATATTTTTATTGTGCATTCGACTCCAGTGATGAAATCGGGAGGAGAACTTCGACCGTTCAGTGGCGGAAACGACCCTGCGGTTCGGGCAGCCGAAGTCATTACTGGATGTTCATTCCTGCGGCGCGATTTTTCCCCTGCACGACATCGTGCCGTATGGGAGTTCGACCGAACGTTCATGATGGCAAACTTCAGCCGATGGCCAAAAAGTACCATTGCTTTCACGGCATTGCTGACTGGAATCGGGCTGGCGTATGAAAATCATCCTGCCGCCGACCTGCGTTTCCCGCTTGAAGTGACGCCGTCTGGCATCAACGAATATTTTGGACCTGATTACTACCAGCATTTCCGTGGATCAGTAAAATTCAATGCGCTGGTCGAGGAATTACGCAGGCGCGGCATCCTGTCAAAATCAAACGCCACTAATCCCGCAAACGGCATTTATGAAACTGAAAGTGGCGAACTGAAACTGGATATTATCCGTGAAATCCTGACCGCCATTGCGCCGCGATTGGAAGGTGCCTTGCTGCCCGCAAGTCAATCGGCGACCTTGCCACATATTAACATCTTGCCTGGCAATGTCGAAGGGGCTATGGCATTAATTGCGCAGGACGGCCTTTCGGACCTCGACCACTGCCGCCGCGCGCTTCTTGTCTGCTCGACAAATGCGCTAAATTCAGGCAGCAAATTCCTAATCCGGGACGATGCCGAAGAAGATGGCAAATACATTTCCGACACAGAGGGGCGGATTTACCGTCCCCAGGCTGGAGAGGAAGTCTTGCTGGACAACGGACATACGCCTGTGCTTCGGCAGGTGCGTCGCGGAAGTTTTGAGGTGACGCTGCCAGCAATCCGTCATCCGAGAATTTATGCCGTAAAGTTTAACGGAGAAAGGGCAGGGACGGTCGATTTTGTGGCAAAAGATGGAATAATCCGTTTTCAACTGGCCGAATCACCAAGTCCATTCTTTGAGATTATAGACGTTGAATTGGAAAAGAAAACATATAGCATTTGAACAAAACAACGAAAAAACACAAGGAGTATGATTGGAAAATGAAACAGAATGGTGAAACACTGAATTTTCTGAAAAATCTGGAAACCTACGGCATTCCTTCGACCGACTGCGTGGTCTATCATCACGGCAAATGCGTTTTCAGATACAAATCGGGCTATTCCGATGCCGCGAGGACCAAACCTATTGACGGCAGCGAACGCTACAATCTCTATTCATGTTCCAAAGTCATCACCTGCACAGCCGCACTTCAATTGGTCGAACAGGATATAATTCGCCTGGATGACGCCGTCTATGAATATCTGCCTGAATTCCGAAACATGAAGAAAATCGTGGATGGAAAACTGGAGGACGTTCGGAACACAATGACTATCCGACACCTTTTCACCATGACGGCTGGACTTACTTACGCTACCAGATCGGAAAACATCCAGCGTGGAATTGCTGAAACCAACGGTACTATGCAGACACGTGAAGCGATGAAATATTTGGCGTGCGACCCTCTGGTTTTTGAACCTGGAACCTGTTGGAACTACAGTCTCTGCCACGATGTGCTTGCCGCAATTGTGGAGGTCGCATCTGGAAAACGTTTCGGGCTTTATGTGAAAGAGAAAATCTTCGATCCAATTGGAATGAAGCATTCCACGTTCCTGCTACCTGATGAAGAACTCGGCGAAATCGCCGCACAATACCGATTCGATGCGAATAGCGGTAAATTTGACTGCATTGAACCGAAAATCCAATCGTATAAACTGGGAACAGCATACGAAAGCGGCGGCGCGGGATGTATTTCTACGGTGGATGACTATATCGCTTTTCTGGAAGGGCTGCGTTCTGGTGAAATGCTGCTCCGTCGTGACACCATTGCACGGATGATCTGTCCGCAAATCAGCAAGGCTGCCGAACAGACCCTCAATTCATGGGGTGTGACAGAGTATTCGTATGGGCTTGGCGTGCGCTGTCCAAAACCGCATGGGAGAGAACGGGACTATGGATGGGGCGGAGCCGCAGGAGCGTATCTGGCGATTATCCCTGAACAGGAAGTCTCGCTCTTCTACGTGCAACACGTTTTGTCGTCTCCTGTGCAGCAAATGCGCAAGAAACTTCCAGATATTGTTTTGTTGGACCTGCTATAGAGATTCATGAGCATTAGCGAAATGCCGTAGTTGCTACAGCCAAGTGGTTAACAACAAGTGCCATTGGGGGCTCAGAACCAGAGAAAAACATCTGGTCGTCCCTTGGTCTTTTCGCTTTCCTTAAATGGAATTTGGAACTCTTCTGTGTCCTTGGTGAAGACGATGTGCTTTTTGATGACCATGTCCCAGTCACGGATATATCGGACAATGACGAGTCCCTCATTGGTGACTGGGGCGTATCCATCCTTCATGAGGAAGAAGAGGTTGCCTTCTTCGCCTTTGGCTCGTGTGACTTTGCCAGAGAGAGTCATAGTATCTTCATCCCATTGGAGTTCAGTGACTTCAGATTCACCTTGACGGATGGTCATGTCACAGGAAAGGAGCCATGGATGTTCGCGTCGCTCCTCAATACGGAGAACGGTAGGACTCTGCGGTGGAACCTCGGCGATGTAGTCGCCTGAAGTCGTTCCCATGTATTACTCTTCCCAGAAATCGTAGTAGCAGTAGTTTTTCCCCTGTGGAATGCGCAGGAGTTCTGGAGAGATTTTGACACTGCGGAAGGTATCGTTCAGATTGAAAATGGCCACGACATAGTAGGTGCCCCAGGGCTTGTCAATCTGAACCTTGAAGATGGAGACGAAATCATCCCAGAGGTCGGTTTTCGTGAAGAGATTGATGGGAATAGGAGAGACATTGCTGCGTGGGAGAATGAGTTTGACGTATTTCTGACGTTCAGGGTCCAGATACCTCATGTTGTCGCCAAAGATGACTGGACTGGCGTTGATGCCGAAAAGCGTCGTCGTCGTCTTGACTTCGCAGATGGGAATTGGCTTGTTGATTGTGAACATGTTGTTGTTGGACTTGAAGAAACTACGGTCGGCAAAACTCCACATTGCAAGGCTGTTGACGGCATTTCTATGTGAACCGCCAGCGGAATTGATGGTGCCGCCGATGGCATACGAAGCGGGATGTGTCGGGAATTGTTTGTAGTTTGAGCGGCATTCGCAATAATCGGGACCGATTCGGCATGAATCGCAGGCCCCCATGAGCAGGCAGGATGAGCCGACGGCAGAGAGCAAGTGCGTGTCTGGAGTCACGAAGGTCCTGAGTCGGCGCATGAACTGGATGTGCGCCTCGTAGGCATAGCCTGTTGGCTGGTCGTCTGGCTGATAGAGACCATCGCTGAGGAAGTCGAACATGTAGTAGCGGATACCCCATTTTGCGTAAGTTTTGAGGACGTTTGCAACGTATTCGGCAGAACCAGGTTTTCCTGGGTCGAGGACGTAGAGTTTGGGCAGGGAGCCGTCTTCACGGGGTGCGCACCAACGCCAGACTTTACGTACAGTCAGTGAACCATCGCGCTTGCGCATGAGGAATGGCTCCACCTTCTGGAAGTCCTTGCAGTCTTCCGTGATGTAGAACACGCCGAACCAGAAGCCTGGAATAAAACCGTGTGCCTTGATTTTATCAAGCGTATTCTGGAGACCGTGCGGAAACTGGACGTCATTGGGATAGAGCCAGTTGCCAGGGCGATTGCCGAAGAGGTTGGAGATGCTGATCCAGAAATATTTCAAACCGAGTTTTTGGAGGGTTTGCGAATGCTTGAGTTGGAGATCGATGGCTTCTTCTCGTGCCATGATATGCGGGATGAGAGATCCTCCCGTCATTCCCGCGAAAGTCGCGCAGGGAGTTGGAATGTTGTTTTCAAGACGTGCTTCTTCAGCCCAGGCGTACAATGCATCGGATGGATCATACGGAGTCTTGTGATAGAAGGCAATATAGTCAGTCTGGATGGATTGACCGGGTGCGACGTCGCAGTCGTAGGATGGCATAGTGCATTTAAGTTCCGCAATTCTCCCGTCTGGCTCAAAGACGGACTGGAACAGAACCTTGTTGTGCTGGAAGGAGAGTTGCGCAATCAAGACATGACCGCCATGGTTGTCCGTGGTGAAAAACATCGGTGTGGTCTGGAAAGTACCGTTTTCGGCTGATACCTTCAGAACGGCGTTGTTTCTCCAGGAATCCGTGAAACGGAAAATGACTCTGTCCTGTGCAGGTGCAGCCGTTTCAGCCAAACGGAACAATTGAATATCACCGATTTGGACGGTCGAAGGAGTGTTATTCGTTAATTTGATGGCGTATGCCCTGAAATCCTGTCTCTCCTTGATGAGAATATCGTAATCAAAGACTCCGACTTTGCCATCCTGCGCCTCAGAGAACTCACCGTTGACCTTGGCAAGAAAGTTTTCTTGCAAAACAAATTGTGGGTGTGAAAAACTTTTTTTCATGATGGATACCATTTGAAGAAATGTTCTTGGAGCGACTTTGAAGATATCATGAAAGGTTCGTCAGA
>JAGCTA010000551.1 GCA_017963875.1 Victivallales bacterium
CCTTGTCATTGACAATGGAAACCACGCGAGTAATGTCGTTCTGAGCATGGATTGAAGATGATAGAACAACGGCAAGAGCAAGGCATAAACAAAACTGATGTGTTTTCATGGTCATGTCAATTTAGGCGTAATAATGAAAGAACGGGTGAAATCAATAGTTCATTCAAACCAGATGGTGGATTTTGTCGGTTGACGCAAGACTGTGTCTTTTCCTTTGGAACCTGGCTCGCACCATGGATAATCCAGATTGTAGTGAAGACCGCGGCTTTCATGCCGTGCGATGGAACTGTCGATAATCATTTCAGCCACGGATGCCAGATTACGCAGTTCCACCAAATCTGGAGTCAGCAGGAAATTCCAATAGTACTTTTCTATTTCCTTCCGTATCATACGGATACGATTCTTCGCACGTTCCAGTCGTTTGTTGGTGCGAACAATTCCGACATAGTCCCACATGAAACGGCGGATTTCATCCCAGTTATGCGTAATCACAATCTGTTCGTCTGAATCCACCGCGTTGCCATTGGACCAGTCAGGAATCGCCGTCTCCTCAATCGATGGCTGCACCTGGGCAACATTGCGCGAATGAACAACCGCATTGTAACCGACAACCATCGCCTCAAGCAAACTATTAGACGCCAGACGGTTCGCGCCATGCAAGCCAGTGCATCCCACTTCACCGATAGCATACAGCCCTTTCACCGATGTCACGCCGTTCACATCCGTCCGCACACCGCCGCAGCAATAATGCGCCGCAGGCACGACAGGAATCAGGTCCTTATGCATGTTGATGCCGAATTTTAAGCATTCGTTGAAGATGTTCGGAAAGCGCTTGCGCAGATACTCTTCAGAATGATGGCGAATATCCAGCCAGGCGCAATCTTGACCTGTCCGCTTGAGTTCATTGTCGATTGCCCTTGCGACAATATCGCGAGGCGCAAGGCTCTTCAGCGGATGGATTGAGTCCATAAACTCGACATATTCGCCCCTGCGCTTGATTTTCAGGACAGCACCCTCGCCACGAACCGCCTCTGAAATCAGGAAGGACTTCGCCTGCGGATGATATAGAATCGTCGGATGGAATTGGTAGAACTCCATGTTGGAAATTTCCGCAGATGCCCTGTACGCCATGGCAATGCCATCGCCGCATGCGACATCTGGATTACATGTGCAAAGATAGACCTTGCCAGCACCGCCCGTGGCCAGGAAGGTGAATTTAGCCAAAAACGTCTTGATTTCATGCGTCCGAGTATCCATGACGTATGCTCCAAGGCAGCAGTTTTCACCCTGCCACTCAATATGGCGCGTGGAAATAAGATCCACTGCCAGATGATGTTCAAGAATAGTGATGTTCTTGTTGGCATGGCAGCGTGTCAACAGGACATCGGAAACCTGCGATCCCGTGATATCCCCCGCATGAAGCACACGGCGTGCGGAATGCCCACCTTCTCGCCCCAAATCCAGTTCCTGCGCCTGGTCGGGAGACACCTTTGAATTCACCTCGCCCTGCGTCGTAAATTTCAACCCGTATGCCTCCAAATCACGGACGCGCGCAGGACCACTGCGGACGATCGCACTGACTGCATCGACATGGCAGAGCCCCGCGCCAGCGGTCAATGTATCCGCGATATGCGCGTCAAAAGTATCGTTTTTATCAACGACGCATGCGATTCCCCCCTGAGCATAGCGTGTATTGCATTCCTCTGCGGTAGTTTTGGTAATGACAATAACCTGTCCATATTTAGCGGCCTCTAGAGCGGCCGTGAGACCAGCCAATCCCGAACCGATGATAAGATAGGTGCAATTAATGCGTTTTGGAATCTGCTCCGACATGTCCAAATCCAATGATGTTCGAAAAACTCAGATGAATCAGTAAAAACTAAAACAGATCATACTGAATATAATATGGGATGCCTTGTGTTTCAACACCATACGGGACTGTGCCAAATCAATCCCAGACAACCTCGCGTGCATCATAGACGGGTCCTTCCAGACAAGAGCGTGAAAAACGCCAGCCGTCTGGGGAGGCATTGTCCCTGACCTTTACGACGCACGCAAAACAGGCTCCGATGCCGCAGCACATGGGATGGTCCAATGAAATCTGCAATGGGATATTCAACGGCAAAATCATATCCGAGACTGCCTTCAACATCGGGTTGGGACCGCAGGCCGCAACCATCGCCGTATTTCCACAACAATCCTTCAGAAGTTCGGTCACAAAGCCTTTTCTTCCCTGTGAACCGTCATTTGTCGCGATTCTGACATCGCAGCCAAGGGTCTGATATTCATCCACCAGCAGAATATCGTCTGAGGAACGTCCGCCAATAAGGACCAGTGGTTTAACAGACGCCTTTTTCGCCAGAAGATAGGTTGCGGCACAGCCATAGCCGCCAGCGACAATCACAAACCGCTCATCTGCGTCTGGCAACTCATACGGTTTGCCAAGTGGTCCAAGCAAATTGAACACCGTGCCTGCTTTTTGAATTGTCGCCAGATGAGCGGTTCCCTCGCCAACAACCTTATACACAATGGTAATCGTGCCTGTCGCTAGATTCGCATCGCAAATGCTGAACGGGCGTCGCAGGATGCGATGCTCCAAACCAGGCAGTTTGACATGCACAAACTGACCTGGCTGAGCGGATTCGGCGATTTCAGGCGCATGAAGTTCGAGTTTACGATAATCTCCCTTGATGGTACTGTTGCAACGTAGTTCCGCGTTTATCTGGTATTTTTCGGGCATGGTGTATCCTGCTGTTCTTCAGTAATGTGATTCCGCAAATGAAAGGCAACATCAGTCATCAAGTTCGCCGAGATGCCCCATCGACTTAAAATAACGCGCATAATCCTTCACAGCGTCCTCAAGCGTCATGAGTTCCCGTGTGAACCCAGCCTTTCTGATCTTCGATATATCCAGACACGTAAGATATTGGTAGCGTGGGCGAAGCGTTTCAGGCATCTCAATGTATTCGATATTCGGCTGCATATCCATGGCCGCAAATGCCGCCTTCGCCAAATCATTCCATGAGCGGACGCTGCCAAATCCAATATTGAAAAGACCATTTTCATTACGACCTGCATCCAGAAAGAACAACGTCATGTCAGCGGCATCCTTGACGTAGAGAAAATCGCGAACCTGCTCGCCATCCTTGTATTCAGGGCGGTAGGATTTGAACAACCCTACTTTCCCAGAAGCGGTGATTTGCTCAAACGACCGAAGGACCATGCTTCTCATCTGAGCCTTATGATATTCGTTCGGACCAAAGACATTCGAATATTTGACACCGACGAAACTGGAACGATTCGGACCACCAGCCTTCAGCCATCCGCGATGATATAGCCATTCATCGAATATCTGCTTGGAATAACCGTACTTGTTGAGCGGGCGAAGCCTGAAAATGCCCTCCTCGTCGTCAACAAACCCCTCCTCGCCATCGCCGTAGGTCGCCGCACTTGAAGCATAGACCATTCTCGCGCCGTTGGCGACGGCATATTCGGCAATCATTTTCCCGTATGCGAAATTATTGAATACCAGATAACTGGCGTCTTTTTCCGTAGTATCCGAACACGCGCCAAGATGAATGATTTCCCTGAACAGGCCATCAAATTCGCCAGCCAGCAGCCTCTTCTGAAAATCGTCCTTTTCAAAATAGTCGGCGAATTTCAAAGGACGGAGGTTCTGCCACTTCTCGCCAGTTCCAAGATGATCGACGACAATGACATCTGAACGCCCTAGTTGATTCAACTTCCAAAGAATCGCGCTACCAATCAAACCTGCTCCACCTGTCAGCAACAACATGACTGAACTCCTTTTGGGTATTGCTCTGTTCCCAAAGAGAAGAGGATAGGTTCAACCCCTCCGAGGTCACAATCCTGTAAAGGTTTGCTTCCCCCAGGTTTCGCTTCGCTCAACCTGATATTTGACCACGTTAGGGGCTTGGCGCAACCCCATCGAATAGGTACAATGACCTACTATCTTTGGGAATAGAACGTTGAGTATTTATTTAATCTGAATTATCTTTTTCCTTTTTTGGAGAATGAACGGCCACCGCGCTTTCTTGACGGCTTTGATTCCTGACCCAGCAATCTCACATCCAATGGTTCGGAAGCATTTTGAAGTTGCCGAATCCCTTTGTCAGTCAATTCCATGCAAGGATACTCCCCTTGTCCCACTCCAATATAACCTGCCGATTCCAAGCCTGCCATTAATTCCATCACTTTTGTCATTCCCACCGCATGAAGTCTTCCCTTGAGAGGATGCTCATCAAGTTCGAAATGCGAATCGTCTTCTCCAAGCAGCATCGTCGCTATGCGTTTTCTTCCGAACTTTCCATCCACCAGGCTGATTGCACGCAGAATCGACATCGCCCACGTTGACTCTTCTTTAGACAATTCCCGTCCCAAGGATGTTCCCGAACCGCATTTGTCGCAAATTCCGCAATGCCATCGGCCGATCTTTTCGCCAAAATACTGCACAATATGCGCTTGCCTGCAACCATTGCAATTGCAGTAGCCAATGACGCTGTCAAGCCTGCGATAATCCAGCATCGCCTTTTTCTCAAGCCATTTTCTGTCCAGTGAAAACTCCTTCTTCAGACCCTTTTCAGAAAGGACGACAATGCCGTCAGCCGTATAGTCCGTCCAGAAAAGAACTTTGTTCTGGAGCGCATTTCTCAGGCGTTCAAGTTGTGTTGGCATAAACCCCGTGCAACCGCTCAAATCATGGACTGTTCCCAGGAAGGCGTTTTCCCCGATATGGCGAAGCCATCGTGCCAGACGATAGCAGAAAATCGCACGCTGCGTGTCCTGCCTGGCGTTTTCATTCTCCACGGTCTCCAAATTTTCTCTGAATCTAATATGGTAAAACATATCCGCCATAAGGAGATTCGTGCGCGCAAGCAGTCCCTGTCTTTCAAGAATCCTCATGGCTGCGGTGACTTGCGAGGCGTTTTTCGCCAAAGTGCCCAACTCGTCATAGTAGAAATCTGGAAGCCATACCAGACTCCCATCAGCATGTTTGTTCAGCAAAAGTTGCTTGTGAAGTTCCCTGCACAGTTCAAATGATGGGTTATTGACTTCAAGCAGGAATTTCTGGATTCGGATATCCATGAAACTATGAAGCAGGATGCAGTCTGCGGGCTTTCCGTCCCGCCCCGCGCGCCCTGCCTCCTGATAATACGCCTCCAGACTGCCTGGAAGATTATAGTGGATGACCCTTCGGACATCGGCGCGATCAATGCCCATGCCAAACGCATTGGTCGCAACCAAGACAGGACATGGCGATGAAAGAAAATACGCCTGGGCATCTCTTCTCGCGCTGTCTGTCATGCCTGCATGATACATGCGAATTCCAAAATTGCCCGCAAGCGACTCCGTCTCCTTTCGGGTTGACGCATATATCAATGTGGGCATTGATTTTTCCAGCAGTTTTCCAACTGCGGCGAGTTTGTCATCTTTCGTCATGCAATCGTAAACAGCAAAATGGAGATTGTCCCGTCGAAAACCTGTGACGACATCCTCCATGTCAGGGCGTCCAAGTTGCTCGCGTATGTCATCTCGTACATATGGGGTTGCCGTTGCGGTAAATGCACAGACCTGCAATTCCCTAAGCAACGGCATGTCGCACCATATCCTCTGGTAGTCTGGGCGAAAGTCATGCCCCCATTGGCTGATGCAATGCGCCTCATCAACGACCACCAGAGAGGGACGGTACATTTCAAGAAGATGCCTGAATGATTCAGTCCTAAAACGTTCAGGGGCGACATACAAGAACTTCAATCTGCCATTTGCGACATCTGCAAACGCCTGTTGCTGTTGCGAAAGCGATATCATGCTGTTAACGCAAACCGCCTGCAAACCACGTGCATTCAACGCATTGACCTGGTCCGCCATCAAGGCTATCAACGGTGAAATCACCAGCCCGTATCCTGGACGCATCAGAATCGGCAACTGGTAGCACACGGATTTTCCCGCCCCCGTGGGCATGACCACACACAGTTCCTTCCCGTCCAGTATGCGTTGGATGATTTCCTCCTGGCCTTCCCGAAAATCATCGAAGCCAAAATATTTCTTCAGACTCTCGCGCATTCCCCTAGTTGCACTGCGTTCACGCCATTAGTCCGCAGACGAGAACAATGCCTCCACAAAAGCATTCTTATCAAATGGCTGCAAATCATCCATTTGCTCGCCAAGACCCACAAAACGCACTGGATACCCCAGTTCTTCCTTGATGGCGACAACCACGCCGCCTTTACCCGTGCCGTCAAGTTTCGTCAATACCAAGCCTGTAATCGGAAACAGTTTCCCGAATTCACGCGCCTGGACCAATGCATTCGACCCGATGGATGCGTCAACCGTAAGCCAGATTTCATGCGGTGCTTCTGGATTCTCCTTGGCTATCACACGCTTCACCTTGCTTAATTCATTCATCAAGTCCAATCGCGTATGCTGACGCCCCGCCGTGTCAATAATGACATAATCGACATTGCGCTGACGCCCCGACTTCACTGCATCGAATGCGACTGCTGCAGCATCTCCCCCCTGTCGCCCTCCGACAACTGGAATTCCAAGCCGTTCGCCCCAAATCTTCAACTGCTCAACACCAGCCGCACGAAACGTATCTCCTGCGCCCAACAACACGGACTTCCCCTGCTTTTGGAAGAAATGAGCGAGTTTGGCGCACGTCGTCGTCTTGCCGCTGCCATTAACTCCAACCATCAGAATGACCGTCGGACCAGACTCAGCCAGATGCATTTCTGTCTCCTCCCCCTTGTCAAGGATTGCCTGAACAGTTTCCCTTGCGACACGCATGATATCGTCACCAGTGGCAATCAACCCTCGCTCATAGCGGTCTTTGACATCCGCGACCAACTTTGCGCTGATGGCCGCGCCCAAATCCGTCCCGATGAGAGCAGCCTCCAGGTCTTCATATACCTCATCGTCCCACTGGCCGTCCTTTCCTCCAAAGATGCTCTGAATGCGCCTGAAGAGGGATGTCTTGGTCTTTTGCAGTCCGCGTTTGAAGAAATCCAATATGGAAGCCATGTCAATTATCCCCCTCTGTACCGTTATCCACGGCCTTGCCGTCATTGTCCAAGCTGCGCCAGATACGGTCCAGCACGCCGTTCACAAACCGTGGCGTTTCAGCCTGCCCAAAGGATTTGGATAGTTCAACCGCCTCGTCAATCGCAGTTGCCCCAGACACGTTCTGTATATGCGCCATTTCAAAGACGGCGACTCGAAGAATGCATTTATCAACGGCATCCATCCTCTCCAGACGCCAGTTTTTTGCGGCGGCGCGAATCTTTTCATCAATATCGTCGATATTCTCCACCACGCCATGCACGAGGGTATCCATATAGGTCAAGGCTTTCTTCAGTTCGCTTTCTGGCAATGTCTCCGTGTCTTCGTCCAAATCCGTGAGCATTTCCTTGAATACGGCCAACTGGTCAGCTGTAAACGCCCATTCCTTGCGAATATCAAGTCCATACAGGAATTGCATGGCGCGTTTACGGGCACTTTTACGCCTTAGCCGAAACATTTCGCTGGTGCCGCTTTTCCTGGCGTCTGATTTCTGAGACTCTTCGCTCATAAGTCCATCAACTCTAAAATCTTTATTGGAAGCTTCTAAAGGCAAATATCAGATGTTTTACCACCAATAGTCACCTGAATAATCAGAGCCGACGCATAAGGTCCGCCATCTCAATGGCAGTTTCGGCGGCACTTGAGCCTCGATTTCCTGCCTTGCAACCACTGCGTTCGATTGCCTGCTCAATATTCTCCGTGGTCACCACGCCATAGATGACGGGCAAGCCAAACTGCAAGGAAACCTGCGCCAAGCCCTTGGAAACCTCTGCGTTGACATACGTCGCATGAGCCGTACCACCCTGGATGACGACACCCAGCGCGATGATGGCATCGTATTTCTTGCTTGCCGCCATTTTCTGAGCAACAAGGGGAATTTCAAAAGAACCTGGAACCCATGCGACTTCAATATCTTTGGCAACGGCGCCATGCCTCAGCAACGTGTCCTGGGCACCCCCCAGAAGTTTGCTCACGAAAAACTCGTTGAAACGTGCGCAGACGATGCCGAACTTCAAGCCCTTGGCATTCAACTGACCTTCGTATGTCTTCAATTCAGCGTTCATTTTCATACTCCTGTTGTTATCTTAAGTCCATGTTCCTCAAATATTTTCATCGTCTATTTCTGTTTATGCCCCAATCATAGGATATGATCCATGCGTTCCTTTTTCGTCTGCATGTATTTTTCGTTGTACTTTCCTGGTTCAACAACTAGAGGCTCACGTCCTGTTATGCTCAATCCATGCCCTTCCAGGCCAACGAGTTTCTTTGGATTGTTGGTCAGCAACCTGATACTGCGCACACCAAGGTTTTTGATGATCTGCGCACCAATGCCATATTCGCGCAAATCAGGCGCAAACCCCAAACGGACATTGGCATCAACTGTATCAAGTCCCTTTTCCTGCAAATGATATGCATGGAGTTTGTTCGCCAGACCTATTCCCCTGCCCTCCTGCCTCATATAGACGATAATGCCTGAACCGTTGGCGACAATGCGTTTCATCGCAATCTCCAATTGCTCGCCGCAGTCGCACCTCAATGAATGGAAAACGTCCCCCGTAAGACACTCGCTATGGACACGCGTCAAGACATCTTCCTTTTCGGAGACATCACCGTAAACCAGCGCCAGATGCTCGCGTCCGTCGTGCTTCGCCTTGAAGCAATGAAGCATGAACTCTCCGAATTCCGTTGGCAACTTGACCGTCTCAATCAGTTCCACAAGACTCTCATTCCGTCTGCGATACTCAATCAATTCCGCCACGGTCCCGCGTCTCAACTGCCATTTGTCACAGAATATTTCAATGTCATCCATGCGGGCCATGTGCCCGTCATCCTTCATGATTTCGCAAATGACGGCATTCGGGCAAAGCCCCGCAATCCGCATGAGGTCTATGGACGCCTCCGTGTGCCCCGCGCGCACCAGCACGCCGCCATCCCGCGAAATCAGCGGAAAGACATGGCCAGGCGAATGAAAATCCTTCGCCTGGCACTTCGGGTCGGCGAAAGCGGCAATCGTCTTCGCACGGTCAAATGCGGAAATGCCCGTTGTGGTTCCCTCATCAAGGTCAGCGCTGATAGTGAAACAAGTCCCCTTGGGGTCTGTGTTGCGGCACATTTCGTGAAAACCCAGTTCCAGCGCCCGCTGCTGTGTCATTGGAGAACAGATAAGCCCGCGACCTTGAATCGCCATAAAGGCCACTGCCTGCGGAGTCACAAACTCAGCAGCCATGACAAGATCGCCCTCATTTTCGCGACTCTCATCATCCGTCAACACAATCATTTTCCCCTCGGACAGATCTCGAGCCAATTCCTCTATTGTGCTGATCATGCAAAAAGCCTCTTTTAAAGATTTCAATGGTCATTCCTGCTGTGGATTTCTTGATGCAGGAAATTGAACTTAATATAAGCGTGAAAACGCGAACTGCAACACGTCCTGAAGTTTTCTTTCCTCAGATTCTTTTTAGCAGGACATCTTTTTCATACGTGCGTATCGGCGTCATGACATCTCCATCCTGCGGAATATTCCTAGTCTCGCAGTAATAGTTCCAGACAGCATTCCACGGCAATGTCTTGTTGCGTTCAAGGACCGCCATTCTCGTCGTGAAATCCCCTGCGTCCTCTGCCGCACAGGCCTTGTCTGTCGGCTGGAGCATGGCAATCAGCAACGCTTTTTGCCAGTTACGTGCGCCGATGACCCATGCCGCAATGCGGTTGATGCTTGCGTCAAAATAATCCAAAGTGAAATACAGATTGCTACCATTGTCGTTGCGCACGGATTCCCTTGCCAAATCAAGCAAAGCATCATCAAGGACAATGACATGGTCGCTGTCCCAACGGACGCCACGGCTGATGTGAAGCAGGATGCCGCCTTGCTGACAGCATATCGCCGACAATTTGTCCGCAATCGACTCTGTCGGATGGAAATGCCCTGTATCAAGGCAGATGAGTTTATTGTGCTTTGCCGCGTATGTCAGATAGAAATCATGCGAACCGACCGTATAACACTCCACACCAATTCCAAACAACTTTGATTCAACGGTATCAATAAGTTCTGTCTTGGGGAATTCCTCTGCGAATGTCGCATTCAACGATTCCAGCAACCGTTCACGCGGAGCACGACGGTCCGCGGGGCAGTCCTTGTAGCCATCGGGAACCCACACATTGCACACTGCAGGCGTTCCAAGGCGCCGAGCGAATGCCGCGCCGATTCTGCGGCAGGCGATGCCATGGTTAATCCAAAATTCGCGAATGGCGGGATCTGGATGGGAAAGCGACAGCCCATGGTCGAGTTTCGGATGTGAATAATAGGCGGGCGCAATGTCCAGCCCAAGTTTCTTGTCGGCAGCCCAATCCAGCCATCCTGAGAAATTTTCCAATGTAAAGGCATCCCTGTCACGCCCTGGGAACATCGTATCGACTTCATGCCCCTGGAGACAGACACGCAATTTCTTCCCTGCGATTAACTTGAGCGCCACTTCCAAGTCCGCCCTGAGTTCCTCAGAATTCCGTGCCCTGCCAGGATAATTTCCCGTGACCTGGCAACCGCCAGTCAAGGCATGTCCCGTTGTTTCAAACCCCGTGACATCATCCCCCTGCCACGCATGGATGCTCAGCGGCATGTCATCCAACCGTGCCATGGCCCGTTCCGCATCAATACCAAGTTCCGCATAATTTTCTGCGGCCAGTTTGTACATTTCATTGATATGCTTCATCTCATGTCTCCTTTGGTTGATTGGTCTATTTCTTTTTCCTAGAAGTTGTCTTTCGTTTGGCGGGCTCGGTTTCGGAAAGCATCTGTGGGAGATACTGTTTCAAGAATTGCCCTGTATAGGATTGGGCGCAGAGTGCAATCTGCTCAGGCGTGCCTGTCGCAATGACCGTCCCGCCTTCGTCACCGCCTTCGGGGCCAAGATCAATGACATGGTCCGCAACTTTGATGACATCCAGATTATGCTCAATGA
>JAGCTA010000552.1 GCA_017963875.1 Victivallales bacterium
CCATCTGAGCCTCGATCACAAGACCCTCAAAAGGCGCGTTCTGGTCTGCGGACAATTCGAGCATTTCCGCTTCAAGCAGAATACGCTCAAGCAAATCATCAATCCCCTGCCCCGTGACTGCCGAGACGGGGATGACGGCCACGTCGCCGCCCCATTCCTCGATATTCACCCCATGCTGCTGCAAACCAAGTTTCACATGGTCGGGATCCGCCGACGGCTTATCCATCTTGTTCATCGCGACGATGATCGGGACTTTTGCCGCCTTGGCGTGGTTGATCGCCTCTATGGTCTGCGGCATCACGCCGTCATCCGCCGCCACTACCAGCACGGCGATGTCGGTCGCATTGGCGCCACGGGCACGCATCGCAGTAAACGCCTCATGGCCAGGCGTATCCAAAAACGTGATTGTCTGGTCGCCGACATGCGCGACACTTGCGCCGATATGCTGCGTAATGCCTCCAGACTCACCCGCCGTCACATGCGTGTGGCGAATATAGTCCTGGAGAGAGGTTTTGCCATGGTCAACATGCCCCATGAAAACAACCACTGGCGGACGGCCGACCTTGTGTTCAGGACGCCCCGTGTTTTCCTTTGCCACGGGCACCGTCGGCGCACGGCCCTTGTCACGCCTTTCACGGACAAATTTCTTGCCGCATTTCTCGCAGATTTTCTCGACAAGTTCGACATCAAGCACTTGGTTGATTGCCGCAAAGACATTCATTGTGAAAAGCATTCCAATGAGTTCATTCGGCTTCTTGCCAAGCCCTTCCGCCAAATCACGCACGGTGATAGGCGTTTTCAGATGAATTTCATTGGCATCCTCTTCCGCCTCCTCGCCCTCTTCCTTGAGCAATTCCTCAAGTTCTTCATCCTCAGCGCTCTTCTCCTCGGGTTTCACGTCATTCTTCGGCGGTTCTGGCGCAGGTTTCTTCACGGGTTCCGCCGCCGCCAGTGCCTCGTCACGCTTGCTTTTACGTTCACTGATGACCATGTCCCTGATAAGGTCGGCGACATCCGCCTCCAAGGTGCTGGAATGGCTTTTCACGCTAACACCCTCACGTTCAAGAAGCGTGATGAGTTCCTTGTTCATCAGGCCTAGTTCGCGTGCCAATTCATATACTCTCACTCGTTCACTCATGGAGCCATTCCTCCTTTCGGGGTTAAGATTGCTGTATTTTGAAGAATTATCGTTTCATAATCATACCTGCGGGAAATTGAAAAGCGGTGCCTTTCCTTTGGTCCGTAGTCTTCGCAGGGCTGCCAGTGGCTTCACACAAAGCCGCAGTCCTGGACGTCACTTCGCCGCGGCGCGTTTTTTCACAGCCGCCGCAGTGTCATTGTCAAATTCCTTCAACGCCGCAATGTCGGAGACTTCTGCGTCGCGCACAAGTTCAATACTGATAAAGCCGTTGTTGACAAGTTCTTCCGCCTGCGCTTCAGTCAATTCCAAATCCTTGACCAGCGTCGTCACGGCATTGCGTCTCTGGGTCTCAAATGCCTCTTCGGCACTGACTTCCTTGTTCGCGGACGCCGTGATGTCCAGACGCCAGCCAGTCAACCGCGATGCAAGCCGCGCATTCTGCCCCTTCTTTCCAATGGAAAGCGACAACTGGTCCTCGGGCACTTCGATTTTGATCGACTTTCGCGCCTCGTTGATGACCATCGAGTCGATTTTGGCTGGCTTCAGCGCATTCTCCACAAATTTATGGATATCTTCATCCCAGTTGATGATGTCAACCTTCTCGCCCATCAGTTCCCTGACAATCATCTTCACACGATTGCCGCGCATGCCGACACATGCCCCAACGGGGTCCACATGCGGATCCGTGCTCGCGACGGCGATCTTCGTACGATAACCAGCCTCGCGCGCGACAGCCTTGATCGTCACCGTTCCATCCGCGATTTCAGTGACCTCGCGCTCAAACAGTTTTACGACAAACTCGGGGCAAGCACGCGAAACATACAGACTCGCGCCAGGCTTGTCCTCATTGATTTCGGTGAGCAACGCCAAGACCATGTCACCTGGCTCGAAACTCTCGCCAGGGATTTTATCCTCACGGCGCAACGCACCTTCCGCCTGTTCAAAACCGATGATGACCTCGCCATGTTCCATGCGGCGGACTTCGCCTGACATCAATGTATTGAGTTGCTCCTTGAATTGGGAGCACACATTCTTTTTTTCCGCCTGGCGGAGTTTCTGGAAAATCCCCTGCTTGGCGTTCATTGCGGCGATTCGCCCGAAATCCTTCGGTGTCACTTCCCAATCAATTTCCTCGCCGATATTCTTTTCCGTGTAGTTTTTTTCAGGGAATCGTTCCTGGACATCACGCAACGCAACTTGTTCCTCGCTTTTATCGACCTTGTCCACAATGAACAACTTCGCCCAGCATTTGATTTCGCCAGTCGTACGGTCGATTTTAACGGAGACTTCGCGCGAGGCATTGACCGCCTTTTTGGCGGCGCTCAGCAGCGATTCTTCAATCACCGTTAGCAACGTCTCGCGGTCGATATTCCTAAGTTTCTCCAAATCAGTCACATTTCTCAAAAGTTCGTTGCCCATTGTCTCACCTACGCTGTGTTGATTTATCCGTGTCGCCACGGTATGACCAATCCCACTGCCCGCCTTCGTGCTCCCACCTCGCCGAGGGCAAAAAAAAGCGGGTTCGCAACCCGCTGCAGTGAGTTATTGCTGTTGTAATTTCAACATAATATAATAGCGTTTTCAAATAAAGCAAGACGCATCGAAGATATTATTCAAGGAGAAAATCCGTCACGCGACAGATATCTCCCGCGCCGATGACTGCAATGACATACGGTCCCTGAACCATAGCGGCGTACTCCTTGACGGAACGTGCGATTTCCACTGGCTCGTTTTGGATATAGACACCACGCCCATCGGGAATCCGCTCTGCGATTATCGACGGGTCGATGCCATCGCCATCGGAAACCCATGCGGCAAACGGTGCCACGACCCACGTTCTGGAAACGCCTCCAAGAATTTCAGAGAATTGTGTGCCATAACGTTTTACACGTTCATAACGATGTGGTTGAAAAACGACCAGCAACGCATGGTCGGGATACCCCTCGCGCAAAGCATCCAAAGTCGCCAGCAGTTCCGTCGGATGATGTGCGTAGTCCTCGATGACCACACCGCGCCCGTCGCCAATTTTACCGTGGAAAGTGAGACGACGGTTCACCCCAGGGAATGTGCGAAGCGCGGAAATTGCCAAATCCAAACTGACGCCGAGCCGTGTGGCGACGGCAATCGCCAACGTCGCGTTCTGCCGCCAGTGGCTACCAGGAAACGGGAGCGCAAGACCTTGCGGAATATCTGTTTCCTGAAAGAAAGAGACATCTGGCAAGGAGTCGAACAGCCGTTTCGTCGTTTCAGTTTGCCAGGCAAGGACATGATGTGCATTTTTGGCAAAATCTTCAAAGCACTGCTCCAGTTTTTCAACTCCGCCAAGCCCCCAGCAATGGTCGTCTTCGACATTAATGACGATGGCGAAATCCGCATGGGTGCACACTTGTGTACCGTCGCTCTCATCGACTTCGGTGACGAAGACCTTCTTGTCGCCAGCGGAGGCGGAGCGTTCCCAGCCATTCACCTGCCCGCCAACAAGATAGCCTGGATTTTTCCCTGCATTTTTCAGGATATGGACGAGCATTGCGGTGGTGCTTGTCTTGCCATGGCTTCCAGAAACAGCAACGACGGTGTCGAAATGCCGTGCAAGCCGTCCGAGATACTCTCCTCGGCGCAGACATGGAATGCCGCGTCTCCGTGCCTCTGCAAGTTCCTTGTTGTCATCAGGGATGGCAGAGGAAAAGACAACGACGTCTGGCTGCCCAGGCAAAGACTCCAAATGTGTCGGCGAGACATCCAGCCCGCGTTGCCTCAATGATTCCAACATCGGGGAATCCACGGCATCGCTGCCAGTCACCTGATATCCAAAATCAGCGGCAATATGCGCGACGCCTGCAACACCGACACCCCCTGCACCTATAAAATGAACGTGCCCGTTTGCCATTGTTTCTCACAACAGAGATTTCAGAAGAGACACGGTATCAATGCCTTCCGCTTCTGCGCGGAAATTGACGATGACACGATGGCGCAACACGGGCAAAGCCAAAGCGCGGACATCGTCCAGCGATACATTTAGGCGACCTTCCAGCAGCGCACGCGCCTTTCCCGC
>JAGCTA010000553.1 GCA_017963875.1 Victivallales bacterium
GTTCAGGATCGTCAACCTGGTCAACCTTGTTCAGGAAAACAACGATTGCAGGAACGCCTACCTGACGAGCGAGCAGGATGTGCTCACGAGTCTGCGGCATCGTGCCATCAGCAGCGGAAACTACCAGGATAGCACCATCCATCTGAGCGGCACCAGTAACCATGTTCTTTACATAGTCAGCATTTCCGGGGCAGTCCACGTGAGCGTAGTGACGCTTGGCGGTCTGGTACTCGACGTGTGCCGTAGTGATGGTGATACCACGTTCCTTCTCTTCAGGAGCGTTGTCGATTTCATCGTAACGCTTGACATCGCCGCCGAAAACTGCTGCCTGGCGCATGGTGATTGCAGCGGTCAAAGTGGTTTTGCCGTGGTCAACGTGACCAATGGTACCGATGTTAACATGGGGCTTTGTGCGTTGGAAAGTTTCTTTTGCCATAGTTCTTAATCCTTCTCCGTTAGATTGTCATCGTACTTTGGCGACGATGAACACATTTACGAAATATTAAAAATACAAATTATCTTGGTTGCTTCTTGATCTGGAACCCAGCGAACTTTGTATCTGCCCGATGAAAGCGCAAATTAAGTGGAGCCCACGATCGGATTTGAACCGATGACCTCATCCTTACCAAGGATGCGCTCTACCAACTGAGCTACGTGGGCATCTGGATTCCCATCTCCCCTTCCCGATATAGTCCCCATAATGCCATGCCTGTTTTGTGTGGCAAAACACTCTATTACTTTACATCCGTTTTCGGGATTGTCAAGTAATGTCATGCTTTTTTTTGAGGATTTCAGGCATGGCCGCACAATGGATTTCCCAAGCATCAGCCATGCCGTTTGTTATGCTATTTCAAGCAAGGGGAAGCCTTCCGGTCCCAGTCGGTCATTCCGTCTTCTCGGCGTTCTCTTCCTTGGCAGGTGCCTCTGGAGCCTCAGCCTTTTCAGTCTTGTCTTCGAGTGCTTCTGTCAGGATATTCCCGAGATCGCCCAGGTCATTGCTGCTGTCAGCACGTGGCGCAGGCGTTGTTGCAGAGTGCGTGCCATCAACATCGCGGAGGCTGAGGCCAATGCGGCGCTCTTCCGTGTTGATGTTCTTGACGCGGACGCGCACAATATCGCCGACATTGACGACATCCTTCACTCTCGTGACATGCTCGTCGCTCAGTTCCGAGAAGTGAATCAAACCGTCAATGCCGCCTTCCAGTTCGACAAATGCCCCGAATGACGCCTGCTTCGTGACCTTGCCCTCGACAATGTCGCCGACTTTGTACTTATTCTGGATGGTCTGCCATGGATCGTCCGTCAGTTTCTTCATGGACAAAGAAATGCGCTGGTTGACATCATCGACGTCAAGAATGACGGCCTCAACTTCCATGCCCTTCTGGAGGATTTCGCTCGGGTTGTTGACCTTGCGGATCCAACTCATGTCGCTGACATGGATCATGCCGTCAATGTCGTCCTGAATCTGCACGAATGCGCCATATCCAGTCATATTGCGGACCTTGCCAGTGATGCGGGTGCCTTTCGGATAGCGTTCCTTGATGATTTTCCACGGATTCTCCTGGCACTGGCGCATACTGAGGGAAATCTTGTGATTGTCCTTGCTGACTTCGAGAACAACCGCCTCGACCTCGTCGCCTTCCTTGACGATTTCCGTCGCCTTGGTGACTTTCTTCGTCCAACTCATTTCGGAAATGTGAATCAGACCCTCGATGCCGTCTTCAAGTTGAACGAACGCGCCGTATGGCATGACGTTGACGACCTTGCCCTTCACGCGGCTGCCTTTCGGATACTTGACATCAATGGTGTCCCACGGATTGCCGTCCTTCTGCTTCAGACCGAGTGAAACGCGCTGGCGTTCCGTATCCACATCCAGAATCATGACATCGATTTCTTCGCCGACTTTGACGACTTCGCTTGGGTGCTTGATGCGTGTCCAACTCATGTCGGTAATGTGCAGGAGTCCGTCCATGCCATTCAAATCGACGAATGCGCCGAATTCCGTGATGTTCTTCACGACACCATGGCGAATGGTCTGCGGCTTGAGTTCCGCAAGCAATTCAGCGCGTTTCTTCGCACGGTCTTCCTCAAGAAGATCACGGCGACTCAGAACGATATTGCGGCGGTCGCCGACGATTTTCATGATTTTGAAATCTTCCGTTCTGCCGAGGAAGTCATCAAGATTGCGAGGAGTGACCAGATCAACCAGAGAGCCTGGCAAAAATGCCTCGACGCCATTCACATCGACAATCAGACCGCCCTTGACACGGCTGCGGATGGTACCCTTGATGACATCGCCTTCCTTGTAGTTCTGCTCAATCGCGTCCCAACTCTTCTGGAGTTCCGCCTTCTTGAGGCTGACGCTTGGAACATCGCTGTCATCTTCATTCGGTTCAACAAAGACTTCCAATTCATCGCCTGCCTTGATGGTTTCCCATTTATCGCCAAGGTCAGTATTGGGGATGAAAGATTCAGCCTTGTAGCCAATATCCAGAAGAATGCCGTTTTCGGTCTTCCTGGCGACGTGGCCTGTTGTGATTTTGCCTTCGTTGAGAGAATTGTCTGCGCATTTGCTCAGCAACGCCTCCATCGACTGCATGCCTTCGAGGTCGATATAATTGTTCATGTGTTTTCTTTAGTTGTTTTGGTTACCTGGTTCGACAATGGAATTGACTCCCGCAGACAGCGCCTCACCCGAAGCGCAACAGGAGACAAACAAAAAAGTTTTTTAATATAATCCATTTGATTCCAATAATCAAATCTTTTTTTCATTTTTTCATCGCATCGTCACGTGATTTAACATCCACGATGACAGTTCCTGGCCTGATTCCCTCCTCCTCTGACACGGCCCTCAGGAAATAGTGCCCTGGCCCCAATGTCAGACATTCACCGGATTTCATCATCCCGCGGTATCCGTCATTGACATACCAGTGCACTTCCTCTGGACTTGTTTCAACAGGCAGTCGAACATGCCCGCCACGCCTGACAATGTATGTCTGTGGCTTCGGCTTGAGGATATTGACACGTGTTGCCGTCCTCTTCCCGCATTTCTGGCATTGCTTCAAGGGAATCCCCTTTGCGGTCCGCCCTTGCTTCACGTCGCATATCCCAGGCACGGCACGCAGCCCTGTAGCCGCGCACAATGCCACGGGACTCAACCATGAATCAAGATCAAATGGCTGGGGATGGGTGTCACGGTACAATGCATTCATCACGGCGACCACGACTGGTGCCGCCGCCGTCGCCCCCACCAGCGTATCCGAAGGCTTGCCGTTCTTGTTTCCAAGCCAGATTCCAACGGTATATTCACATGTCGAGGCAAAGCACCATGCGTCGTGGTTTCCCGTCGATGTACCTGTCTTCCATGCGATAGGCATTTCGCATCCTGGCAATCTCCGTTTGGAAATCATCGACAGGACAACAGCAGACGCCCCCTGTGTAAAGACTCGAGTACCCGAGGAACTTGCGCCATCGACAAGAAAAGTCGGAGGACGGAATGTTCCGCCAGAGGCCAGGGCCGAATAAGCCGCCGTAATATCCAGCAGACGGTATCCTCCCGTCCCCAATGCCAACGTCAATCCAAGTTCACATGCCAGTTCACGATTGCTTTTCCAGTAATTGTATTTCATCATCCCCAGACGCCTGAACACTTCCAGGACACGCATCGGCCCCAGTTTCGCCACCAGCCTGACAGCAGGCGTATTCAATGACAGACTGAGCGCATCGGCAGCCGTGATGCCATTCTGATAGGTGCCGTCATAGTTTCCAGGCGCATACGTTCCATATCTCAACGGCGTATCATAGACCAAGGTATCCGCGCAAAGCAATCCGCCGTCCACGGCCTCTGCGAAGATAAAAGGCTTGAGTGCCGAACCAGCCGTCCTCCTGGAGATTGCAACATTGACCTGCCCCGCATGCGGTGAGGCGTAGTCCAATGTGCCTACCATGGCTAGGACCTCAGCCGTGGCATTGTCGATGATGACGCCAGCGCCATCATCAACGCCTTGCAATTCAGAAACTTGACTACGAATCGATTCCAAAAGCAATGTCTGCTTCCTCTCATCAAGGGCGCATCGGACATTCAGAGCACCTTTTGATTCCGTTTTCGCCATGCGGAGGTAATGGTCATTCCTATGGTAATGAAGACTTCTCAATGGTGAAGACAGTGTGAAATCACGATAACGCAACGGTTCTTCCATGAAAATCCGCCCTGCCTCCTCATGAGTCACATCGCCGTTTCGCTCAAGCAGAAGCAGAACCATTTTCTGGCGGTCACGCGCCCGCTCAGGATATCTGTCAGGGCGAAAGGCATTTGGCCGTTGCGGAAGACCGCAGAGCAATGTCGCCTCTGCATGATTCAGCGTTGCGGC
This sequence comes from Victivallales bacterium, assembly GCA_017963875.1. The sequence goes on from JAGCTA010000553.1 coordinate 4,371, forward strand.
CTGACGTCCAAAATAATACCATCCCGCTGCCTCAATGCCATGGATTTTGCCTCCAAAGGGGATTCTGTTCAGATAGTTCTCCAAAATCCATTTTTTCCCATGAAGCCATTCCAGTTTGCGCGCGGCCCCTGCCTGCTGGAACTTCCAGGCCAGCGAACGTTTCCTCTTGACGAGGGTCATGCCAGCCAACTGCATGGTCACGGTCGATGCTCCAGACATGATTCCTGCGTGACGAATGTTCATCCACAAAGAACGCAGAGCCGCGATTCTGTCAACGCCGTCATGTTCATAAAAATGCCTGTCTTCAACCGCAAGCATTATACTGACGACATGCGGGGAAATCTTCTCTAGAGAGACATCTAGACGATACTCGCCGTCATACGTAGGCTCCAAAAGTAGACGTTTCCCGCGACGGTTCTCATAGACTCTCACAGGCGTCCTTTTGGCGAATTCTGCATCCAGATCGCCCGCGAAATGCGGCATTGCAGTCCATAGCATAAAAATAAAAAGACAACCGAGCACCACCAGCGACACTGCCATGTACCCGATTGTCCTTTTCATTTTTGTTTAGATTTCAGTTGCTATTCAACGACGAGAACGCCATCCACTGAGAACGAGCCTTTGAAATCAGGAGAATACATCGCTTCCACAATCGCAGGCGGGATGACATATTTGCCACGGGAAACTGCACGGACAGTATATGTAATTTCCGCTTTGCCACGATTCTTCACGTTGAAATAGGCGAGGAACCTATCGTCGCGCAAATCGGTATATTCAAGACGAATGTTCTTCTCCACCTTTTCATCGGCCTTTTTCGTCGCAGAGACACGTGTCGCCAGATTGCTGTCCTCTATTTCAAGACCTCCTGGAAGCAAATCCGTGATGACCAGGTCTTTCATCGGGCAGACGGAATCGACTGAAAGCCTGACAACCAGCAAATCACCCTGTTTGGCATGATGCACGGACACGCCGTCTGAATTCAGATAATCCCTGCGAATGCGAATTCCCTGGCTTCCTGTCTCTGGAGCGGCACGCCTAATGCCATTTTGATTGAAATTCAAGAACAACGGTGCGGTGCCCTCATTCATCACCTCCAGTTCCTCGCCTTGTTTCAATGTGTAAGTTCTGGAACCTTTGGTCAATGGCGCATCCGCCTTCCCATTCAGGGACACCGTCCCCTTGACACCGTCGCATTTGTAATAAGCCGCATAACTGGCCAGGCCCATGCACGCCCATGCGTTAGCCTGTGTCGTTCTCCAGCCATCCCCTCTTCCACTCAACTCATGATTCAGTTCCGTGGCAAGTTTTGTGGCATAATCATCATCTGGCATAAGATCCATGACAATCCTCAATGCCATGCCAAGCCTAGACGCATAATCAGAGAAGCAAAGAAGTTCTTCGTCTGAACGCCAGACATTCTCTTCCAGGCTCTTTTTCAAATAAGGCATCGCTTCGGCGGCGTAACCATTTTTGGCAAGGGCCGCTCCTGCCAGAAATGTATGCATTCCAATTGATTTTGAAGAAAGGATATTGTGAATCGCATTGTAACGCTTTTCTTCGCGCATCCCATTTTCAGACTCCCTCAGACTCATCACATAACATGCGTAGGCGCGCTTCGCAATAGGCTCAGAGGCATCTTCGGCCAACATCTGCAAAGAATGCTTTTCAATTTTATCCAGCCATGAACTGTTCACATCGCATGACTGAACGGCTGCAAAAAGGAAATGCGAGGCATAAAGGCCTGCGTCCTCATGTTCATGATCACTGCAAGGCCAAAGGGAGAATTTCCCTCTTCCCAAATACATGGTCTGGATTCTTCGAATGGTCGCATCCAATTTCCCGTCATGTGTTTTTTCCTCTGCTTCATCTATGACTCCTGCCGCCTTGAGTTGCGGGAGGCACAGGAAAGGAAACGCGCATGACACCGTCTGCTCCAGGCAACCATGTGGATAACTGTTCAGCCAGTCAAGACAATCCGTCAACCCAGCCACAGGGGAATCAGCAATACTGACTTTTCCCTTGGCACTTCCAGCCAGCCATTCCTTTGACGACAGCGTCAGGATCTTTTTCTCGCCTGGTTTCACGACCGCCGAGTGGCTCTCCGCCACTGGAGGATTGGCACTTCGGATATTGATGTCCAGTGAACCTGATTTATCAATTTTCCCCATGGACAATGTATAAACCAGTTCGCATGCGCCCAGATACTCCCCTGTCTGGAAGGAGACCCTGCATGTCTCCGCCACACCCTTCTTCAGTTCGCCTTTGATTAGCGTTTTCTCAGCCTTCAGCCCCTCTGGCACCTTCAAGAAAAACTCGTATGCGCCATCAGGCAAATCAAAATTGTTCAGAACAAAGGTGCATTCAAATTCATCTCCAGGTGCCACTGCCCTGGGTCCCGAGGCCAGAACATCGATTTCATCCCGCAAAATGACCTCCTTCTCGCCACTTCCGACCAGGGCATCCGCCGACGCCACACACATGATACGCATCGCTCCAAGATGTTCTGGAAGAGTCAGATGAAGTGTCGCCTTGCCATTGACATCAGTCTTCACGGGGTCAAGAACGACAACCGCTGATTTTTTCATTTTCAATTCGGCCATCTTGTCGCGGAATACGGCCGACACCCCGTCTCCACCGATTTTTACCGCTCCTTCAATCTTCAAGTCTGGATATATATTCTCATACATATCAGTAAACTTCATTCTGCAATTCCAAGAGCCATGGAAATAGCCCCAAATATCTGGTGTCTTGAATTTCGTCAATGAAAGAACGCCAACATCGACAAGAAACACATGCGCCAGACCTGAGACGGGCTTCCCTTTGCTGTCCGACAGTCCCACGACGATGTCCATCGGCTTTCCTGGGCGACCTAATTCAGGAGCATTCAATTCGACATTCAGTTTGCGCACCTCCTGCTTGACTTTCAGTGCCGCCATGCCAAACACACGGTCATTCGTGTAGTCTTTTCCTGTAACCACTGATACGCCACAGTAATAGCGCACCGTCTGCAAGTTGTCGGGGATTCGCACCGACACCGTATTCTCCCCTTCCTTGACTGGGCAAATATACCCGCCATCCATACCGCTTGGTCCGAAGGCCACCATGGCCTGCCCATCGCCACTGGCGTCAAATGTCAGTTTGGCTGTATCCCCTGGCAGATAATAGTCCTTGTCCGTCTTGAACGTCATGACATTCGGATTTGAGACACGGCGTCCGCTTTCACCCTGCCAATGCCAGAACTCCATTTTTGTCCTGATGTCCGTTCCGACAGTGACAACCATTTCATAATGTCCATTTGGCAAATTGGGAACAGTAAACTGCCCTTGGGAAGTCTTCAATTCGATGTCAAGCGGTTTTCCATACGGAGTCACCGTCTGTATCCATTCATTGGAATAAAGCCCATCTTTCTCTGTCTGCTCATACCTCCAGGCAATTTTTTTCAATTCGACAACACCATTGCATGCAGAGAACTTCGGCTCGACATCCTTCCGACTTGCCAAAGCCTTGTATTGGAAAACTACATCCTTTTCATCCGTGTCCTCCTTCTTGATGCCAAGATACCAATCGGAGAAATCAACGAGCGCCGATTCGCTGTTCGCGACTGCCCGCCCATCAGGCTCTTGCACCACTGCAATCAAAGACAATTCCTGCGGGTAAAAAGATTTTGCCTTCTCTTTGTTCCATTCGTAGGGAATTTCACGCTTTTCACCTAGTTTCTTGAAGGAGCATTCAACTTTTTCAAGGTAGGCTGAGCCTTCCTTGTCACCGACTTCATATCCCTTCCAATGGGGCGGTTCTGAAGCATAAGAGGTACTGTACCATGCGTGCAATGAAAGATCTTTGGCAGGTGCCCCATAATAGTAACGTGCAGAAACCGTGCCAATCAAATCATCGCCTTCCTTCACTGCAGAGGAATTCATGGATATATCCACAAGGATATTGTCTGGGACGTATGTAGAAATCAGGAATGAGGCATAGCCAAGTTCCGTGCCCTCCTCGATGCCTACATTCACTTCATAGCGACCTGTCAAGGCGTTGATGTCCAGTTTGAATGAAGTGAACAACCCGCCTTGTTCTCCCGTTTTCATCTTTTTCGTTGCTAGTATCTGGCCATCAGGCCCCTTCAACTGGACAACACATGGGAAACCCTCCACTGGCCTGTAGCCAGAAGGCGACAATTCACGCAAAAACGCCGATGCATGGATTTCCTCGCCAGGCCTTGCAGTGCCACGCTCCAGATATACGAATGCCGTAGGACCTGAGGGTTCCGCAAAGCCATTGGACTCGAAACCAGTGGATATTGAATGGTGCATCATTCCATAATCATCATAGGTTTTCAAAACAAGGAAATTGACATCCTTGCCTTTGCGAACAATAACAATGTGAGCATTTTTATCCGCCACAGTATTTTTCTTTGAATACGTCAACGATGCACAGCCATTCTCATCTGTGGAACCACGGAACATGAGTTGGTTATTCATATCATAGACGTCAATATCCGCACCCGCCACGACGCTTTTGTCTGAAAGTTTCAGCACAGACAAAAACATCTTGCTTTCCCTTGGGTCATGGAAAAGCGACAGCCCCAGATCGGTAACTACAATGAAATGATAAGCCGTACTGTCTATTATTTCGTTTGCCGTGGAATCTTCCCTGTCTTCTCCTGTAAACAACAAACTATAGAGTCCTGGTTCATCCAAAGGAATCAATCCCGATAGATTGAACAAGCACTTCATTTTTTGATTATCAGGAAGATTCACCGTGCAGACTTTTTTTCCGATGTATTCCAGAGTCTTGTTCATCAAAAAACCATCCACGTCATACGAGATGAGATTATTGACATAAACACGATGGGCCACTCCAATCACTTTTTTCGCATTCCGTATCTTCAGTGGCATCTCCCAGTCTGTTCTACCCAATGGAACAACATTTCCATTCGCCAAATACCCTATAAAAGTATTTTGTCTGCGAACATAAAAACGAAATTTGACATCATTGGCAAGAACATCATTCCTTATGTTTTTCAAGCCTTTTCGAATGGTAATTTTATAATCTGTCTCAGGGACAAAATTCCCTCGAATTCTCAAAACGTTATTCCTCCACCCCTCATCAACAGTAGCATCGGCAAGCGGAGGCTCAATGATGATATCTTCCATTTTGGGAATTATAATTGCTGAATCCGAAATAAAATTAATGTTGACAGCCTCAGAATATTCACTGAAATAAAACTCCCCTACTTCAATGTTCCTCGCCCATGCGGAAACGCATCCGCAAAGCAGCACCCACACCAGACACCAACGCCATACGCCTTTTTCCCTACTGTCACTCATTTCCGTTCTCCTTTTCTGTCAGTTCTGTATTAAATGCATCGGCCTCATGACCGATGAATATTCACCATTGGCTTGACATACTGAAGCAATTGCCAGCGCCCGTGATTTTCCGAAGGTGCAGTAAGGGATAAATAAGACATCTGCACCGTCCCTGACAAGAAGACAAGATATGAATACCCCACCATTTGCCGCCCGAACGATGATTCTGCCAAGGTCAGCATTCCTCCCCCAACAAAAGTTTTTCAGTCTGCAATTCGTAAACGCATGAGGAAGGCTATATATTTACTTTATTCCATAAAAAAAACAAAAATTTTCAAGCCACTGGCTTGACTCTAAAGCAAACGGAGGATTGCTCGGTTTCCGTCATCCTCCAGTCATTGGGCAAACACGACAAACACGCTGACGCGTCACACTGAAAAGACAAATGTCCTGGTTCACCAAATATAACTTGCCAGAAAATAGAAACTGGCTTGGCGCCATCTATCTGAAACCGCTTTTCAATGCCTTTCTCGGCCTGCTAGTCTCCATTGTCATCTTTAAGGTGATGATTCCTGAATCAGCAGACCTTTCGACGTCTACGATGCTACTGATTTCTCTACTGCCGATCCATGTCATCGCCATTGGGATTTTCCTGTATAAACTGTTCCCTGCGGTCCTTCAACTGGGAGCGAATGTTGTCCTTCAATGGAAAACCGAAGAGAAGAAACAGTGGAGAAACCTCTGCTGGAGTTTTCTGAAGATAATCATGGCAACAATCGCCATCAATTTTCTCACGACACTTGTCTCCGCGTTCTTTGGTATCAAAATGGAGGAGCAGGACATTGTCGGAAGACTTTTGAATTCCGATGACATCTGTTTCATTATTATGACATCGTTCTTCGCCGTCTTCCTTGCGCCAATCACAGAGGAATTGCTTTTCCGCCTTGGAGTCTATAATGCCCTGACATTCTACGTGCCACATCTCGCCGCAACAGTCATCACCTCACTGCTTTTCGCGGCAGCCCACGGCCAAATCAGCACCATCCCTGGACTGTTTGTCATCGGATTGTTCCTGCAGTCTGCAAAAAAACGATACGGGCTACGCCAGAGCATGCTGCTTCATGCCATCTACAACGCCTTCCAACTCGCCATGCTTCTGATGGTTCACGTTTTCACTTCATCGTGAGAAAAACACGTCATTCCAGCCGCCAGTCAACTGGGGAACAGCCTACTGATTCCAAAGCCGCATTCACCGCAGAAAATGGCCGTGAGCCGAAAAATCCACGGTAGGCCGACAGCGGTGACGGATGGGCACTCTTGATGACACGGTGCCGCCGTAAATCAATAAGACGCTCCTTTTGTACCGCTGGACGTCCCCACAACAAAAACACCAACGGCTTTTCACGTGCCGAAAGACAACGGATGGTCGCATCAGTAAATTCTTCCCATCCATGGCCTTGGTGAGATGCCGCCTGCCCTGCCCTCACGGTCAGGACTGTATTCAAAAGCATTACGCCACGGTTGCCGAGGATTCCAAAATCCGCATCCAATGGCATGGGCGTCCCTAAATCGTCTGCATATTCCTTTGCGATATTCCGCAAAGATGCTGGCCATTTGACATTTTGCGGAACGGCAAACGCCAGCCCGCAAGCCTGTCCCTCTTCATGGTATGGGTCTTGCCCAAGAATCAAAACCTTAACGTCTTCAAAAGGCGTCGCATAATATGCCCTGAAAAGTTGATGTCTCGGAGGATAGACAGTCTGGGAGGCATACTCGCCTTCAACAAAAGCCTCCAGTTTTTCCAACGGACACCATTTCAAATATGGCTCCATCGCCTGACGCCAATCTTCTGGAAAACTATCCAACAAGGCCATGTGCCCGCTCCATTGAAAAAACAATTTCCCCGTCAGTCGATTTTCCAGCGGAACGAATCGTTAAGATTCCAGTTCCTTTGCACCCTTGTACAGGAGGTCGAACAACTCCTGAACATTCTCGACTTCAAGGCAACTGAAAGCGATTCGTATATTCTCTGGACCGACCGCAATCGTACCGATTCCATACGCATCCAGCATGTGGACACGCAATGCCTCCGCATTGACGTGCTTCAGGCGAATGCACATGAAATACCCGCTGTTGAAAGGATATGGCTCCCAGACTTCCGAATACTTTGGATTGCGGAGCACTTCGTGAACCTTCTGCGCCCGTTCGCGTATGATGGCGACATTGGCAGCGCGTTCCTCGTAGAACGACGGACTCTTCAATGCTTTCAAAACTATCTGCTGGGACAATGCGCTGCAATTGCTTATGACGCTACGGACACAACCGCCGAGTTTGGCGTTCAATGCCTCATAAAGCGGCTCTGGAGACTGTTCGCTTTTGACAGCCACGGTCACGAATCCAATACGAAGCCCCCAAACATACACTTCCTTCGTCGCCGCATCAGCCTTGATTGCCAGCAGACGCTCGTGCCGTCCCGCGATTTTAGTGAAAAGCGATTCCTTCATCACATCATCAAAGAACAGCCCGTAATACGCATCATCAATAATGGCAACAACATTTGTTCCTGACTCTGCTAATTCAACCAACGCCCGCGCGATGGCATCGCCCTCTTGCTCCGTCGGAGTGTAGCCACTTGGATTATTCGGGAAATTCAGAAGGACAATCACTTTATCACGCCCTTGGGAATACGTTGCCAAGGCATTCTTGAATGCATCCAGATTGAAACCACCATCCTTGAAGAAGGGGAAATAGCATGGAACAAGTCCCCGCCTGACGACATAATTCAGGGCATAGTTTCCCCAATTCATGTCTGGATAAATCAGGGCATCCCCCTCATTGCAGAACATTTCGGAAATCAATGACAGACCATGCGTCAGGCCAGATGTCACAATTGGCAGACTGGTGGAAATGGTTGCCATCGACGGATTGTCATGAAGCAGTTTTTCCTTCCACGCCTGCCGCAATCCAGGAAGCCCTGGCGACGGTGCATACAGGAGGATGTCATTGGGATTGAACCCTGGGACACACGCCGTCACACAAGGCAAAGCCATCGCCTGACCATTGGACATTGCAGTTCCAATAGTTGCGTTGAAACGAGTCGCCTTGACCTTTGCTTCTGCGGACTGGCTCAGAATTCCCTTTGGAAAATACAGGCGTTTACCCGCATCTGACAGCATTTCAAGCACATACGGGTTTATGGAACGGATTGTCTCATTCAATTGCTCTGCCAACGGATTCATTTCTATTCATCTGCTCCTTTTCAGTTCTCGACACGCGCCGCACAAATGGTGCGTGGACTATTCGCCTGAATCTGACCTCGCCGATTCTCTGATTCAACGTGTCTCAGGTCCAAGGCACAAAGGATTTAATGTAATCCCAAACCACTAAATTTCCAGCAATCGTTTAAAACAAAATTAAGTCATCAGACCCTGTTCTCCATGAGGAGCAAATGGGACCTTTGAGACCGCTGGGATAAAGGAAAGACTCCCAGAGGTTCCAGAGGTTCTAGAGGACCCAGTGGTTTTCATGATACTAAATTCAGGAGTATGAGCGACACACCGTTGCCAACTATCGCCACCCATTGGAAGGGAAAAACTTTTTTTACATCAAAAAAAACTATCAAATATTAGGAATAAACAGGAATCATTATGATTCTATATAATTATGCATGATAGTAAATTAATTAATTTGAAATCAAACAATATTGATTGATATTATTGCAATGGCAATTTCTTTCAATCCAATATAAGGGAAACTGAAAAATGACAAAACTACAAAGAATAACCGAAAGACAGGCGGATGCGTTCCTCAAGAGGATATTCAGCCGACGATCTGTTCTTGCGGCACTGCTGAAGGCACTCTTTCCAGAATTCAGGGACATCGACATCGACGACATCGCACGAAACTATCTGCTCCCCCAGGGGGATTCGGAACTGATCCAAATCTGCAACACCGACGGCGGCGCCTGCCAGTACGACATCGTGTTCAAAAGCCTGAGACCAGGCTACACGTCCAGCAGGGACTGCATCGTCTTCAACATTGAATTCCAGAATAAAATCAATCCTGGCTATGCAATTATCAAAAGAGGTATATATTATTCATCAAGCATACTCTGCCAGGAAAAGGGGTCGCTGTTCAAGGGCAGCGACTACGACGGCCTGAGGAAGGTCCACGGCCTCTGGCTGTGCCCCAGAGCCTCTGCAAGCAGTGCGAACAGCATCCTCCGCTACAATCTACAGGAGACCGTGGAAGGGGAGGCCCTTGAACCAACCGCATCCCCGCAAGAGGACTACGACATGATGGCCCTGACCATCGTCGCCTTGAACGACGACGTCCCACCGAAGTAGGACAGAGGTCTTCGGCTACTTTACACGCTGATCAGCAGCACCCTGTCCCCCGAGGAAAGGGTGCGGATTCTCAGAGA
>JAGCTA010000554.1 GCA_017963875.1 Victivallales bacterium
CTGAGAACATCAACATGGCGTCTCCCGCTTTGGGTGACATATCCGCTGATCGGGAGACAATTGTGAAAATGGCGAAAATCATCCGTGCAGTGAATCCTGAACTGGTTTTCATTCCATGGGTGCGCGACAACCATTATGACCACACGAACTGTGCGCGCGCCGCACTTCGGGCTGTCAGTTACATGAATATCACGGCATCGGATGAGGAAAGAGTCAAACCTAACGTGACAGATATTATTGCATATGAGATTTCCTCTTGGCAGACAAGGCAGTTCGAACCTGATTTCTTTGTAGATATCACACCTGAAATTGATGCGGCAGAGGCATCGATTCGTGCATTTACTCAATTCTCCGAAGCGACCTTGAATTTCTATGCACGTGAAAAGGTAACACGATGTGCCAGTTGGGGCGTGCGTGCGGGGTGCCAATACGCAGAGGCCTACAAATATCTCGGGCCGAGTTTCCCGTTGAAGAGTCCATTGGCTAATCTGCTTGGGGATGACCTGCGGCCTGTTGGCTGTCTCCAATATCCGTGGGGCGGGTATCTTTTTGACTGACTATTGCCGAGTGGCGTATGGAAAAGCCATGAAATACCATGATGTAAAGCAAAAACTGCTTCAATACATCTTTCAGCATAAGATGGTTCCAGGGGATATCCTGCCGAGTGAACGGTGGTTCTGCATGCGTTGGAATATCAGCAACCAGCCGATGCGACGGGCTGTCGCTGAACTTTGTGCTGTCAATGCATTGAAAAAACGCTTGCCTCGTGGACTGGAAGTCGGTTCTGGATGGGTGGCGGCGGAATATCAAAGCACGATGGCGATGTTGAGCGTCGGAGTGATGGAGTATCCATCAGAGATAATTCAGGAGCGTCTTAAGTCATTCCTGCGGCCGTATTTCTGTCAACTCAAGGTTTTCCATGCGGATGAAGAACTCGACAGAGAGATAATCGGCGAGATGTCCGCATGCGACTATATTGTGATTTCAGGTTTCCTCAATCTGGACTGGATTGAGGCCGTGCAATCGTTGGAGAAACCAACGTTGCTTCTTGGACACAATGACTATCAGGCGGATATCAATTCAATGGAAATCGATATTGAAGACGCTTATTATCAGATGCTTGTCAAAGGATATGAAATCGGAGGAAGACGTTTTCTCTGCTGGCTTCCTGCACCGACGGAGCACACGGACGCCAGGGAGTACCATGAGGCATTCGACAGTGCCGTCAAGCGTGCTAATCTCCAGGGAGCCACTGTCAAGTCCATCGTATTGAGAGACAGGTCTTTTTTTGCGATTGAGGACGCGAAGCGGCTGGACGATGATTTTGACACGCTTCTCATGCGAGACCATTCGCTTTGTTCATTGGTGTTTCTGCGTGATTGGCAGAGTTGGCTTGGCAATCGCAAGGTGTTCATTACCAATACGTCAGATCGAATTCCTGATGGTGCGTTGGAGAAACTTGGGATTTACAAGGTTGTTTTTCAGGACAAGATGAAACTTGTCATCGATTACTTTTTCCCATGGGACTGCAAGATACCTGGTGGCGGCAAGAATATCAAGGCAAAGGCGATGTTGATTCCACCTGAGTCATTTGAGACGTTGAGGCAAAACTGGCAGGAGCATAGCGATGCTGAACAGCCATTAAGTAAAGGGTAACAATAAAACACAAAGGTGCATTATGAAAAAACTGATTGTGTCTTTAATGACGTTGCTGATGACATGTTGCGTTATGGCAGTTCCACAACCGAAGAAGAAACTGATTCATTTCGGCTGGAATGAACCGAAAAAGATTGAAGATTTTCAAAACAGATCGTTGGAGGAACTTTCGGAGAATGCACCTTTCGACGGCATTGGTCTGCGTATGCCTTTGAATCTGGTGCGAGATGGCAAGAAAATCACATATTTTCTCGGTCGCCCGCCTAAAAGCGGGCTGATACGCCTGGAAAAGGACGATTTCAAGGAGTGGATTCCAGCGTTGCGCCGTCTGCAGCAAACACGTCTAAAGCATAATTTCTTTGATTTTTCAACCGTGCTTTTCAGTCCTGATTGGTTTGATGATAATGCATGGTCTCTGACAATGAACAACATTACGATGCTGGCCTGGCTTGCAAAGCAGTCGCAATTTGTCGGTTTGGCAATGGACATCGAGCCGTATTCCTTCAGCGGCTATCCGCTGATGTTCCATCCTGAACTGGGACACAGTTTCGAGGAGACAGCAGCACAGGTCCGCAGGCGTGCGAAACAGTTGTTTGAGGCAGTCGCCGCAGAATTCCCCAACTTGATTCTGCATTGCTGCTTTTGGGGCTCAATGTGCATAAACGAGGAGTCGGGGCGGCATCCAGAAGGGCAGAATTATGGCGAAACTGGGCTAAAAGTCGCTTTCATCAATGGCATCTATGATGGCGCGCCATTGACGATGAGGATATTGGACGGTGTCGAGACCCAGGGGTATCGTGCGAGTGGAGAGGCGGCTTATCAGCGGGAGATGGCAGATTTCCATCGATTTGCCGCAGGCTGGATTGCTCCTGAGAACATGGATAAATACAGGAGAATTACTGAATTGAGTTTCCCGCTGTATCTGGATAGTTATATTCCGAGGGAGACGACGGGCTCCTGGCGGTTGTTTGCGACGACGGACAATCCAGCACGGTTGCTTTTTGAAAACATGTGGTTTTCATTGAAGTATTCAGACGAATATGCGTGGCTTTGGGCTGAGAAAGGCACTTTCTGGCCAAAAATCAACGAGGGAAAAGACCGCCTTTTCTGGAATGACCGTTTGGCATTTGTTACGGATGCTCTGGCTGCGGCGACGGATATTAACAGCGTCGCCAGGCACTTCCAGGGGAAGAATCTGGCGCGTAACTCTGGATTCGAAGTCGGGAAGGAAACTCCTGCTACCGTTGATGATGCCGTGCCGACCACGTTTCCTGAATGGGGGTTCTGGCAACAGGAGAACCATACATTGGGAAAGGGAACAGTTTCTGCGGATAACGGCGGCGTGCGTTTCAAGGCTGTCGCAAATTCTGCCATCGCTCAGGCGCATACGAAATTCAAGCCTGGTAGTTTCTATCTGCTGACAGCGAGAGCACGGTTGGATAGCCCGACGCAGACAGCGAATATCAATTATTTCTACCGTGACAAGAATGGCGAGGGGCTTTGGGCGTTGCGACGTAACGCTTATTTTGATATCGATGACGGTGACGGTTGGAAGAGGGCGATGATTGTTTTCAATATACCTACTGATATAGAAATCAGTAGCCTAAGCATCTGCATCAGCGTCAATGGCTTGGGAAACAAGACTCCTGCGGATGATCCAGGAACGTTATTTGACGATTTCGAACTGTATGAAATCAATTTCCCATGGGAGATGGCGGCTCAATCACAGAAGTGACGGCGAGCCTTTTTCGGCGTGTATTGATTCTGGAGAAAGTTTTATGAGACACGGCTATCAACACATGGTGCTGGACGATTTCGTGGAGCGTCTGAAGACGATTCGCGCAAAACGTGCCGAGGCACTTGCCTCCTTGAAGACACGAGAGGACGCTTTGGCTTATCAAGCGAGAATTCGCCGTGCTGTCGCTGATAGTTTTGGACCATGGCCTCAAAAGTGCGATTTGGCACCCGTTGCTACAGGTTCGATTGCGTGCGATGGATATCACATTGAGAAAATCCGAATCAGCAGTCGTCCCGACTTTTGGGTGACGATGAACCTGTATGTTCCTGATGGCCTTTCTTTGCCGTCGCCAGCGGTCATTGGGCTCATGGGGCACAGCCAGGACGGAAAGGCTTGCGGAGAATATCAGCGTTTTGCGATTCGTCTGGTGCAAAATGGTTTCATTGTCCTGATGGTTGACCCGCTTCAGCAGGGTGAACGTGTCCAATATAATGGATTCGACTATGTCGGGCAGGCACGTTCACTATGCAGCAAGCACAATGTCATTGGCAAACAATTGGAGTTGCTGGGCGATTCTTTCGCATCATGGCGTGTCTGGGACGCAAAATGCGCATTGGACTATCTTTTGACGCGTCCAGAAGTCGATTCCACGCGAATAGGCGTGACAGGCAATTCGGGCGGCGGCACGACGACGGAGTGGTTCTGGGCGAATGACGACCGACTTGCTTTTGTTGCACCGAACTGCCACGTGACGACTTTTCTACGGAATCTTGAGAATGAACTGCCGACGGATGCGGAGCAATGTCCATACGGTATTATCGGTGCAGGCATGGAAATGGTTGACCTGATGTTCTGCCAGGCCCCGAAGCCCGTCTGCTTACTTGGCGAGAAATTCGATTTTTTTGAGCGGCGAGGTTTGCTTGAGGCGTATGATGATTTGCGCCATTTCTATTCGCTGTTTAATGCAGAAGACAATGTACGGCTTTTCATCGGCCCGACAAAACATTGCTACAGCGAATTCTGCCAGCCTGAAATGGTGCGTTTCTTCCATGAACAGGCGGGGCTTGCGGGGGAGGTCCGAGAGTTTGTCCCAAAGACATTGCCGAAGGAGCAGACGTTTGTCTGCGGTGGTGACGTGGTGGCGGCGGGCTCTCGCCCCGTCTATGAGTTGATGTCTATGCGTGCGGCGGACTTGGAGTCTGTACGGAGACCTCCATTAAGCGTGAAGGATTGGCGTGACGCGTTGAAAATGCTTCTTGTACTTCCTGAATTGCCGTTGGAACCGCCGCATTATCGTTGCCTGCGCGCGACGGAGAAGAACGGAGCCGTCTGGGCGCGATTCGCTGTGGAGACGGAGCGCTTGCTTCGAACAATAGTCTATAAGAGGGGATGTCCTGGAGAATGCTTCAATACGCTGGACGTGGAGGATTCCGTCGATGTCTATCTTCCGAATTTCAGTTCAGAGGAAGATATTTTGAACTCTTCTGAAATGGCTGCGATTCAGCCTGGCGGCGTATTGTATTCGCTGGATGTCCGCGGACTAGGCGAGTCGATGCCTGACGAGGATGGCGATTTCCATACAGCCTATGGAATGGATTTCATGATGCACAGTTTCAGCCTGATGTTCGGCGAATCCTATCTGGGCAGGCGTGTGTACGACGTTTTGCGGGTGCTGTCGTTGCTCAAGGCGGAGGGCGCGTCCGACATCCGTCTTCATGGAAGAGGGCAGGGAGCACTGCTTGCGGCATTCGCCGCAATGATGATGGATGGAATTTCTCGGGTGACGCTCTATGATGCGCCAGAATCCTATCGGCAGTGGCTTGACGCAAAACTCTGCGACTGGCCAGCGGCAAATATACCTCGTGGCGTTCTTAAGGTGTTTGACCTTCCTGATTTGTATCATTCCTTGGGCAACAGGCTTGAAATCAAAAGCCGCTGGAATTCATTTATGAAATTATGAAATAATGATTAAAATCACAAACAAATCTAGTTATATACATATATCTAATGACGGACTTGGAAGGCGTCTCGGACGTCGTGGATTTCAAGATCTGTTGTCTGCCTGGCGTCAGATAGTACGAACTCTCGAAACGTCTCCTGACGGACGAGGTCGATGCAGCCATCGACGGCTTCAATGCTGGTGGCGCAAATGGAGTGACGGTCATCGACGGTCATGGGCCAGGCGCGGTCGCCGTTGAACTTCTGGATGAAAGACGCGGACATCACAAGCCGATTTATCCATGTGGCTTGACGAGGGAAACGATGCCATGGCGATTGTCGGACTGCACGCAAAGTCTGGTACACTAGGAGAATCAGGAGTAATTGTGCTGATATTGATAATCTCAAAATCAGGATGTTTTTCAATATTGAGAGAGGAAAAATGCTTTGATTTGGCTTGCGATTAAACAAAACAGGTATAATTTATAACTGATTTTTATCAGCAACGTTCTATTTTTTCATGAGGGATAGTTCGGCCTCTTTGAGGTTGCATTCCTATAGAGGCCTGAAACTTTCAGGTTTTGCGTCGCTCAACCTGATTGATGTTTGACCTCTTCGGGGGCTTTGCAGAGGTTCGTTGGCAGCGAGCAATAACTTCCGTCATGGAGAACAGAGCCTTTGGCAAAAGTTGTTTCAATTCAGGTCTGATGATTGATAATGAGTGATTGGATCGCTTCAAATATGGATGGCGTGATTGCATACGCGCCAGTCTGGGGGTTTCTGATTATCTTTCTTCTCATGGCGGTTGAAAGTTCGTTTATCCCTTTCCCAAGCGAAGTGGTCATGATACCAGCAGGTTTTCTGGCGTATCGAGGGGAACTAACGACGCATGTCCCCATGCTTGATGTTTGCTTGGCGTTTTTTTGCGGGCTTGCAGGTTCAATGCTCGGTGCCTATATCAATTACTGGCTGGCTGTCAGGCTGGGGAGACCCTTCCTGTACAAATATGGCAAATATTTGCTGCTTAAGGAATCGGCACTCAAAAGATCGGAGGAGATTTTCAACCAATATGGCGATGTCACGACGGTTGTATGTCGTCTTTTGCCCGCCATCCGACAGTTGATTTCCATTCCAGCGGGGCTTTGCCGCATGAAACTGTGGCGCTTTTCATTGTTCACCGCATTGGGGGCTGGCTTCTGGTGCATTGTCCTGCTTGCAATCGGATGGGCTCTTGGCCATGCGGCAGGAGACATCCCGTATCCTGAATTGGTGGAGCGCGGCAAGTTGATGCTTCAGCAACATTATGGAAAACTGCTGCTTGGACTGCTGGTATTTGTCGTTGTCTATCTTGCCGTACAGCATCGTGTCATGAAGAGCACGAAAAACAATAAGGTAAAGGAATAATCATGAAGAAGACAGTTTTACTGACAGCAGTAGTGCTAATGTTGTGCGCCTTTTTGAGCGGATGCCGTTCCGTTGTTCCAAAACATGCCTATTTGCTGATGTCTGACGAAACTATTTCGCCTGTTGAAGGAACACACGTGCAGGTGAAGGTATCCTCCGTTTCACTGCCAGCGTACATATCGCGACGGGAACTGGTAAGGATCGTCGATTCAGATCGCGTAACAACTGTCCCTGGCATGATGTGGGCCGAGATGCTGGACAATAATGTCAGACGTGTTCTTGAACGAAATCTTGAACGGGCATCTTCTCCTGATGGAAAGCATGTGAATGTGACGTTCGATTTCAGGCATCTTGAACTGACGGATCGCGATACTCTACGTCTGGAGGCCGTGGCATTTGCAGAGGGTGCAAAGGAAAACTCGAAGACATTTGCCTTTGAGACACCGCTTGCGGGCCAACCCCATGCGGCGCGAGCGTATGGTGCCGCTCTTTCAACGCTTTCAAGGCAAGTCATCCAGTGGCTTCACGAATAAAGCGATGTTTCGCGCAGATATCTAAACAGCAGACGTTTATAATCTAAGAGCCGCTTGCGTTTTTATCTCCTTACGGAATAATCAATCCTTTCTTCCACGCAACAGTGCTTCTGGTTGGTTGTTGAGCATATCCGTCAGTGAACGGATGGATTGCGCCGCCTGCCTTGCGTCTTGGATCGCCT
The DNA here is from genome assembly GCA_017963875.1 of Victivallales bacterium. The sequence goes on from JAGCTA010000554.1 coordinate 7,452, forward strand.
TGGTGATTTCCATTTGAAGAGGCGACGTTGGCTCAAGTTTTTTTCTTGCTTCAGCCAGCAACGCAGAGCCATCGGAAGCCGCCTGGTCCAGTTTTGCCATGGTGCCATTGAGTTTGCCGATGATTTCAGACAATGGCTGTGTTGAATTTCTGATGACAGAAATGCTGTCGTTTGCATTGGCTATGACTGGCGGAATCTGTTGCTGCAAGGTGTCGATGAATGTTGAAATTTTGTTGATGCTTGTGTCGATAGACCCCAGCAGGGCGAACATGGAGGTCGCGGCCACAGGAAGGACTTTCCCCGCAGGCGTATCTGGTGAGACAAACAACTTGATGCGTGAGATGACAGTATTTGCATTGGAGAGGATGGAGTTTGCGTTATTCAGGATTTCATCTGTTCGTGGATGGTTGAATTTTGCAAGAAGCGCTTCCAAATTCTGTGCTGATAACGTCAATGCCGTGATAAGATTCCTCGTGTCGTCGCCAAATTTCTGAGCATCATTTCCTTCCATGGCACTAATCATCAGGTTCAACCGCTGCATTGTGCTTTCAAGATTGTCGGCGATGGAAAGGATTTTATTCAACAGACTTTCTGCTTTACCCTTGGAGAAGAAATCGCCGATGACATCCACCATTTTATAAAGTTGTGTGACCTGGGAGGAAAAATTGTTCTGGTTAAGCGACAGATACAGTCTTTCAAAAGCGGACATCCTTGTGGGGACGACATGCTCGCTGATTAATCTCTGGATTTCAGGAGTGTTTTTTTCCTCCTGAAAAAGATCCAGTTCAATGAATAACTGTCCCGTCAGATAACTTTGAGTTTGAAGTTGCGCCCTAAGCCCATGCTCCAGAACCATTTCACGAATCCAATTCTCCATGATTTCCTGTGATGCCTTGGGGTACAATCTTTTAATAAGGCCTTCCACCCATGAATTCGAGCGGTTTTCAGAGAAGGCAAAGGAATTCGTTATCAACTTGAAAGTGACGTTGATTGGCCACGTGACAGCCGTTGGATTGCCAGAGGCAGTGTGCTTCATTTTATCGAATGATAGTTGAATGTCAGTGACTTCCCCGATTTTGATGCCGCGGAACATCACAGGTGCTCCTACGTTGAGGCCGTTGACTGATTTATCAAAGGACGTCGTATAGAAGATGTTCGCCTCCAGAAGATGTCCTGAACCAAATATCAGAATACAGAAGATGGAGAGGAAAATGGCTCCAAGGACGAAAATGCCGATGGCTGTATGATTTGTCTTTTGCATAATGGATGCGGCGGTATTGATGTGTTACGTTTATGAATGCTTTTCTCCGCGTGTGAGAAAACGAATGATTTTTTCATCTGTGCTTGATGCCAGCATTTCCTTTGGGGGCCCGCTTGCGCGTAACGTCTTTGTTTCTTCGTCAAGGAATATGGCATTCGTGGCGATGGCGAAGATGCTGTCAAGATCGTGGGTGACGACGACAATCGTCGTTCCAAGGCTGTTTCGCAGTTCAATGATGAGTTCGTCCAGGCGGCGTGCTGAGATGGGGTCGAGTCCTGCCGAGGGTTCGTCAAAGAAGAGGATATCAGGGTCGAGAGCCATGGCGCGTGCCAACGATGCGCGTTTGATCATGCCGCCCGAAATCTCGGCAGGCAGAAGATTCTCGCAACCTGCCAGTCCGACAAGAGCCAATTTTAGGCTTGCAAGTTCCATAATCTGGCTATTGGATAGATTTGTGAATTCCTTTAGCGGGAAAGCGACGTTTTCCGCCAGGGAAAGGGACGACCACAATCCGCCTGCCTGATACATGATTCCAGAGCGTCTTCGGATGTCATTGCGCGTCTTTTCGTCTGTGGCGAAAAAATCGATGCCGTCACGCAGGACTGTTCCTTCTGCTGGAGTTATCATGCCTGTGAGGTGGCGAAGCAGCGTGCTTTTTCCGCAGCCGCTGCCCCCCATGACTATGAACGTTTCGCCTTTATTGACAGTGAAGTTCAGGTCATGTTGGATGACTTGCCCGTTGTATGCCATCAGGAGATTTTTCACCTGGATGGGCGGTATGGTGGATGGTGAGTCTTTTTCAGGCATGTCAGAACTAGTATTTAAGGACAACGGTTATGATTGTGATGATAAAAGTGGCGATAATCATGCAGATGATGGATGAGACAACGGCGGCAGTCGTCGCCTGGCCGACGGCGGTGGAGTTCCGTGCGCAATGCAGTCCGTGATAGCAGCCGCAGATTCCGATGAGAATGCCGAATATCCAGCATGTGATGATGCCGACGATGAAATCGTGTGTGGTCGTGGTGGCGCATAGATGCTGGAAATAGGAACTGAAACCTATGCCAGAATAGAGCACGCCAATAAGCATGCCGCCAATGACACCCATGAGATCTCCATAGATGCATAGCAGAGGCATAGTGAACATCAGTGCAAGAACCCGAGGAAGTACAAGCAATTCGACAGGGGACAGACCCATGGCTGTATAGGCGTCGATTTCCTCATTCGTCTGCATGGATCCGAGTTCGGCGGCAAAGGCCGCCCCCGTCCTGCCTGCCATTACTGTCCCGACAGTCGTCGCGGACATCATGCGGAGAATACCGAGGCCGACAAGCGTGGATACATAGATTTCCGCCCCGAACATGCGCAGAGGGATGCTGCCGATAAAGCCGAGGATGATTCCAATGAGCATGCATGTGAAGGAGACAATGAAAATGGCATGGTGACCGCAACGTGCAGTCTGGAATAGTATGTCATGTAGTTTTGTCCGTGAACGGCCGACAAGAAGCAAGCCACAGGCGGCGGAAAACATTCCGACAAAACCGACCACTGCGATGGTTTTGTGCCAGATCGTTTCCGTCATCATGCCGATGGAGGATAGGAATCCGCATGAGGCATGAGGTTGAACAAGATGTTTTTCGGGGACTGCAAATGCAAGTCCAAGCAAAGTCACAATGCCTTTAGGCATCGAATCCCATTTGCAAGTGCAGCCTTTGCCACGGAGCGCAGCGGCAAAATTGAATATGAAAGTGACGAGTGAAGAATTCCATGCCGTGATGCCGACGTCTTTCAATTCAATGGATTTGGGCATGTCCTGCCGAAGCAGTTGATGCCAATCGGGGCATTTGTCATAATCAAGCCATTCCCCCGATATTTCCAGAATGGCATTCCCCTCATGGACAACAAGACGTGCTTCCGCAGGAGATGTCGTCGATGCAGTTTCAATGGATTGTCTTGTGCTGATTGTCATGGAAAACCAAAGTACGCGAATTAAAAACGGCAGGGGAATTTAGAACGGAGTATCAAAATCTTCATTGGCCAGTTTAATTGTCTCAGTGATGAAATTATCCACTGCCTGTGATGCCTGCTGGAACAAGGATTTGGCTGGTTCCAGCATGGGGCCTATTGCAGGAGAAGAGTTGATAATGCACTTTTCCAGCAAATTCTGTGCGTTTTTAAGATTGTTCTGAGAACGTTTGGCGTATGCGATGGATTCTGCGAATTCCCTGTTTGGGAAAAGTTCCGCTATCGCCTGTCCTGAAGACAAGTGAGCCATTGCAGTCAAAGTCAAAATGTTGATCATGTCCTGGGTATTATTTTCCAGGATGGTGCTTGAGAAGATATTGCAGACGGTAAGCGCAACGGAGCCAGTCATGGAACACATGAGGTTGCTGAGGTTTTGGAACTTCTCTTCCTTTTTAATCAGTTCTTCTGACTTGCCAGATGGCAGGTCTTTGAGAAACTCCTCGAAATCCTCTTCGTCATTTTCCCGTTCATGTTCATCTTCCTGTTTTTCCTGTTCCTGGTCAAGACCGTATGAACTGCAAATATCAAGAAAACCATTGACAATGGAGTTGTCATATTTGTCTTCAAGCCTGTCTAGGATAATATCCTCGAATGACGGAAGGGGAAAATAGACTCGCATGAGAGAATAATAGTCCCGTGCGACCTTGTCGGTGATTTTCAGTTTGTTTTCAACTTCGTTTGCAGCGTGGTTAATGTCCATGATATAGATGCGAAAATGGAAAGTTAAACATGTGGAGATATTTCGCTGACAAAAAAGAAATACAGGAAAAATAACTCACCAAAATCGTTTATTTCGCAGTGGCTCTTA
>JAGCTA010000555.1 GCA_017963875.1 Victivallales bacterium
TCATCCGCCGCCGTGATGACCAGCCAGAACTCCGTCCCCTTGAAGCGGTCGAAGTCGTCCCAGCGGGAGACGGTGCGGTCGATAAGCGCCTTCAACTGCGCGTCCATAGAATAGAAATAGACGGGTGTCGCCAGTACTATGACGTCGGCGGAGAGCATCTTCTCCACAATCTCGTTGGCATCGTCGTTCTTGACACATTTCTTCAGTTTCTGGCAGGCATAACATCCGCTGCAGAAACCGACGTTCTTCTCGGCCAGCCGAATCTTCTCGACCTTGTGACCTGCCTCGGATGTGCCTTTGGCGAACTGGTCGCAGAGCGTGTCGGAATTGCCGCCCTTGCGGGGCGAAGCGGAAATGATGAGTACCTTCTTCATGGTGTGCTCCTGATTGAATGAATTGAAATGCTCACTTTGCCTTCTCGGGGGAGACGTCAGGCTCTTGGAGGCTTGCGGGGTTGCACCTGTCCTTGGACTTCCTCGCGAGAAGATCCTCGTAGTAATGCTTCTTGTATTGGAGGATCTCCATCTGGCGCTTCAGCTCGTCCAGCTGCGCCTTGAGCGATTTCTCCTGGGCGGCGATCATGGCCGCGCGTTCGGGGATGGTCGAATCACCCTCCTGGCACATCTGGATGTAGCGGCGGACCTCCGTTATCGGCAGCCCCGTGGAGCGCAGGCAGTGCACGATCTTCAGCCAGGCCAGATTGTAGTCGGAGAACAGGCGGCTGTTGCCGCTGGACCGCCCCACCTCGGGGATTAGCCCTGCGTTGTCGTAGTAGCGGACGGCGTAGGCCGTCAATCCCATCTTCTCCGCCATCTGCTTGACGGTGTAGCGGGGCGTTCGGTCAGTGAGGTTCGCCAATGACGTTTTCTTCTTCATTTTCTCTTTCCTGATCATGTCTTTTATAGTGAAAACAGGGTTGTTCTCTTCTGCCTTTCCCATACATTACACGTTACAGTTACTGTAAGTCAAATGAGATGACGCTTTTTTCCCGTTTCCCGCATAAAAAAGTATTGTAGGATATCAACTTGGCACCACCGACTAGAGTCTGGGACGGCATCGGGAACGGCGAGAGACAGCGGCTTCTGGCGAGCATCGTGACGTCCACGAGGACAAGGTCGAGATAACGCTCAACACGGCGGGCTTCGCCCCGCTGATGCAGGAGGTGTGGAATGAATCAGCAAAGGATTGAGACGTTGCCCGACGGCAACATAAGAATCACGATACCGTTCGTCATCACCAGACGGGGTAGCGGAAGACGCATCATCACTCCCGATGGGGACGAGCCGGTCGGCGACACCCAGCGCGAGGCGATGCTGCTTGCCTTCGCCAGGGCGCGGCGCTGGCAGAGGCTCATCGACGAAGGACAGGTGGCGAGCGCAAAGGCGCTGGCGCGGCAGATCGGGCGGGACCAGAGCCACGTCGCCAACATCATCGGCCTCTGCCAGCTCTCGCCGAAGATAATCCACGCCGTCATAACGGGGGATTATCCAAGCACCTTGACGCTGAACAGCCTCAAGAAGAAGCTCCCCGACCTATGGAGCGAACAGGAGGCGATGCTGCTCGGAGAGAATTAGCGCATCACTGGAAAGAACACAAGGCCGCCTGGCAGCAATGCCGGGCGGCCTTTTTCGCGTCTGGAAACGAAGTGCGTTTTCTCGAACATAGGAACAAGGTTCATAGCAATTCCACCAAGGTATAATTGGCTTTGACAAATAAACGGCGTTTTGCTCGCCCTATATCCAATTGCCTTATCTACGGCATATTAAGTGCTGAAAGAGAAGATTTTCGGGGGCTCGCGGAACTGCGGCAGTAGGAACAGTGTTTCGCAATTTGGGAGACCACGAATCGGTTTTCCATAACTGTTCTTCCGAGAAACGGCTATTTCTCGCTTTTCGCCTCTTAAAGGGGTTGGAGTTCTGGTGTAGGGCTTGCCCTACATTCAGAGAATGTGGCGGGCTTCGGGCGGAAGATTCTCTCGAATATAGCCGAATTTGGCTTCTCTTGGGATGGCTGAAAACGGAACAGAGAAAGCCGCCTAAACGCCTTGTTTACGGTAGGATAGCAGAAACGAAACAACCCGCCAATGGGTAAGCCATTGACGGGCTATGGAAAAAGCGATGGTCGGACAAGCTGGGGGATTCTGAACCATTCTCTGGCGTTCTCCAATCGCAAACCCGCGACCTTTTCAAAAGCCAGCCGTCGAGAGAACGTTAAACCGTTGTTTTCCGCCTCGAAAATTTGGATGAAAGGGTCGTTTGGTTCTTGATTGGCGCGAATGGACCATCTGCGCGGAGAATGGGCGATGAGTGAGTAACAGAACGATACTTGGTGGTAGATTTGTTGGCAACTGCGTGGCGAGGCTGAGCTCAGTCTAGCGGTACGCTGATGAATGATCGATATATTCTTCCGTTTTTAAACTTGATTGCAGGGCGGGAGATGCGAAAGCCCTGAAAGGTCCGTTTCGACTCATACTTGCTGTCCGCCAGAGTACCTTTCTCGTATTCAAAGGGACGGCCATCGGAGGAGGTGGTGATAGCCCTCTCGAGCATGTCTAGAGATTCTGGCAAGGTTCCATTGTGCGAACGACGGAAGTCCATCACCTGCCAGGCGAGGATGGCCAGCTGCCTGTCGTCGAGGCTGGCATTCTGTTTGATTGCGGCACCAAGCATACTCGGCCAGAATAACGTATTGAAGCCGCCGCGTTTGAGTACCCGCGTATTGAGTTCGTCCCATTCCTGCAACTCCGCAAAGGAGTGTTGTTTCACCAAAGTGAAGTCAATCAGTCTTTCCGCAAAACTCCAATTCATCAGCGCGGCATTGTCCTGGTGGATTGTCAAGGCGAAATAACTGATGCCTCCATAATTGAGCAAAGGGATTGCGATTTTGTCCCTGAGTGGCAATTGCTTCAATATTTCCCTGAGGAAAGAGTTCTTCAGGTCGTCGTATGCAACGGCCTCGGTTGCGATGGAACGGGCGAAGTGTTTCTTCCAGTCAGGGGGCGGACCGAGCAGTGCTTCCCATTCGTCCAGGGAATAGTCGTTATACGCAAGGGTGAACGCAAGGGCGTGCAGCCGAATCCCATCGATGGACGCTGCCGTATAGGTTGATATCAGGAATGGCGTCCTGGCCATCCAGTTGCGCAGCGCCATCATTTCGCGGTTGCGGGAGGCGATGATGGCGCGGTTGTCGGGATTGGCTCTCATCTCCAAAGCCAGAAAACGCGCCGCCGCCCTGCTGGGCTTCAGTTCAGGCAATTCTGTTTCAAAGGCATTGCCTTGCCAGGAATGCGCGACGCGCTCTGGCGGGGTAGCCGCGAGTTCCCGCACGGAGCGGATGTAGTCGGCATGTTTTGCAAGAAAATCCGCGTATGCCTTCTGGACCTCCTGCCTTCCTGCGACGAACGACGGATATTCCTCCTGGTCAATCCTGTCCTCATATTCCATAAGGCTCTTCAAGGGCATTTCCTCTGGGGAGACACCGCTTTCCAGCAGCTCCTTGACGGCTTCAATGGAAGTCGGGCAATCCACGAGGTTTACGATGCGCGACTTGACTTGATCTTGCTCCTTCCTGATGTGTGCGTCCCATGCGAACAACGCGACGCAGATGACGAGCGCGACGGCAAAGGGAATGAGCTTTGCCATGCCCTTCCTGTCGTAGTCTCCGTACAATGCAAGAAGGATTCCGCATTTGCAGGCGAACAATGCATAGCCAATGGGGGTGAAATATGGCAGAGCCCAGGCAAAACTCTCAAGATACAATAAAAGTGCTCCAATGGAGGCGACAAGCACGCAGACGGAGAGAAGCAGAGCCGCATATCGCCGTTTCCTGTAGGAAAGGAAGGTCAGCAGTAGCCCGTCACTCAAGAAGAGCAGCAAGCCGCCAAATATCTTGCCACATTTGCCAAGATTCAATGGTTTGATAAAGACATCTATGGCATTGGCCCTGACGCCAAGCGCATACAGGAAGACAACCCATAGTCCACCGACAAAGGCCGTGGCTTTTGCGGGTGTGTTCATCGAAAGGGCGGCATAGAACGCATAATATAATTGGGGACCCACGGTCACGGGCAGAATGCCTAAGGCCGTCACAAAGAGGATTCCTGGGAATGGCTCGTCACGAAAGGTCATAGCGTTCAGCCATTGGCGCAATTGTGTCTTCAACATAAGCCATCCTCTTTCACCACGTAAATATAACACGTGCCCTGCGCTGGCGCATCCAAGAAGAAGATTTTGCGGAGGAGATGGTTCATTTTGTTGGCATCCAATTCAAAGCTTCATTACCGCTTCCGTGTATATGTCAGAAGGTGCATGGTTAGACGCAAAGATTTGATTTCCTCGGCAGTTGGCGGTTGGTTGTCTCGATTCGCGGCAATAGTCCGCAACTGCTCATGCAGAGAGTTCCTGCAATCAAACTTTGTCCCTGAAAATCTGCCAAGTGCCTCAAATGCACCGCAGCACTCTTCCAGTTCCATATTGTCCGTTCCCCAGCGATTTTTGCGGCGGCTGCATTTGTAATAGGAATCATACAAGTCGAAAAGGGAGTCGTCTGGTCGAAGACGGAATAGTTCCTGCGCAGAATACAACCCGAAGGCAAACGAGATTGCTTCAAGATAAGCAGCCGTGATACTCGGTTCAATCCCGTCAAGCCGCCATGCGGACGCATCTGCGGAGCGTCCGACCAGAAGCGGCCAAGAAAAATGTCCTAGTCTCTTACCTGTGAAGAGCAATCCACACCCAACCACGATGCAAAAGCCCACATCACCGGCAAA
>JAGCTA010000073.1 GCA_017963875.1 Victivallales bacterium
CCTACCACCAAGGAGGAATACTACTACAGAAGTATTTTCTCAGAGTTCTTCCCGTCAGATTCGGCGGCCGCGTGCGTGCCGCATGAGGCTTCTGTCGCGTGTTCCACGGCAAAGGCTCTGGAATGGGACGCGGCGTTCAGGAACATGAACGAACCGTCGGGACGTGCCGTCGCGGGCGTGCATCAGAATAGTTGATGGCACTGGGATATCGCCATCTTTTTTTGCCGAACCATTGAACAATTCCGTAGAGGGGGTATAATATAGATGGCATGGGAAACTCCATGCATCCCTTTATTGTTCAATGATTAGGCAAAAGGAATAGAATGAACAGAATCATGATGGTAATGTGCGCGGCCATCGTCGCGCTGATATTTGTTTCGTGTTCGGATAATGGCTCAGGCACGCCTAGGTTGCGTTTCGTCACGGGCGGCGAATCGGGAACATACTATGCCTTCGGTTCTGTCATTGCACAACATGCCACTAACCATGCGGGGATTGAAGTCATCGGCCTCGCTGGAAAAGGCTCACAGGGCAATATCATGGACCTGGAGGACAAGGTTGCCGAACTCGCGTTCTGCCAGTCGGATGTCATGGCGTATGCCTACAATGGGACAAATCTGTTCAAGAACACGGGAAAGGTAGATTGCTTTTCAGCACTTGGTGCATTGTACAAGGAGCAGATTCAGATTGTCACGACAAATCCTGAAATCAAGACCGTCGCCGACCTGAAAGGCAGGGTCGTGTCCATTGGCGCATCAGGTTCAGGAGTCTATTTCAACGCAATTGACATCCTTGGGGCATACGATATGACTGAAAAGGATATCAAGCCCACGTACCAGTCATTCGGCGATAGCGCAGACGCCATCAGGGATGGGAAGATTGACGCGGCTTTTATCGTTGCTGGCGCGCCAACCAACGCTATCACGGACCTTTCTACTACGAAAAAAGTTTTTCTCGTTTCGCTGGACAAGGAGCATGTTGACAAACTCATCGCAGCGTCGTCATTCTATTCTCAGGATATGATTGCGAAGAGCACCTACAAAATGGATAGCGATGTCATGACTGTCAGCGTCGGTGCGGTCGTTCTTGTGAGGAATGATTTGTCTTCGGATATCGTAAAAAGGCTTTGCGCGGATATCTACGATAACGCCCCGCAGTTGATTTCCAGCCATGCAAAATATGGCGAGGTGTCCTTGGAGTATGGGGCTTCCATAAAATCTGTACCGTATCATCCAGGGGCAGTTGAATACTTTACTTCAAAAGGGGTTATGAAGGCAGGGAACTAAATCTTCCTCGGGCTTCGCCCTCGGCACAGAACAAGGTTTCCTCTGGCTTTCCTCGGGCTTCGCCCGAGGCACGGAATAAGCGTGCCTCAAGCATCTTGCGCCATGTGGAGGGCGTTTGCCGCTTTTATTTCCAAGCGTTTTTCCTTGCTTGGAAACACACGAGAGCGGCGATGCACAGCAATCCGATGATGTCCGTGATGTGTCCTGGGTAAATCATGAACAACCCGCCTGTGGCAAAGAGCACCCTAGCCACAGGATGGACTCTTCTGAACAAATGGCCATTCAATGAAACTCCTACGCCAAAAAGGCCGATGATTGCCGTCAACACAAGTAGCACAATCTGCATGGCAATCTGAGCCGTTGAGCCTACAAGCCCCTCCAGAAGCATATTCGGGCTATAGGCAAATATATACGGGACGATAAAAGCGGCAATGGCCAGTTTCGTGGCATTGATGCCTGTTTTCATAGGATTCGCCTTTGCAATCGCGGCCCCCGCGTATGCGGCAAGCGCCACTGGCGGGGTGATGTCCGCGACAATGCCAAAATAGAATACAAAGAAATGGGCTACAATTGGATTGAAGCCTAGTTGGACAAGTATTGGCGCGCATGTCGATGCCATGATGCAGTAATTGGCCGTCGTCGGAACCCCCATGCCCAGGATAATGCAGCAGACCATCGTCAAAAACAATCCGATGATTGTTGCATTGCCCGCCAGTTTGACGGTGGCGTTGATGACAATGGATGCCAGCCCCGTCGTCGTGATGCAGCCTGCGATAATGCCAGCCATTGCACAAGCCACGGCAACAGTGATTGTCCCTTTGGTTCCTGCGACAAGTGCGTCAAAAGAGGAATTCGCCGTGTCCTTTGAGGCATATTTCATGGCGTTCTTCAGTGTCGTTTCCTTTCCCTGATACTCCTTGGCGACGAAATGGATGGCACCGACAGCTATTGCCGCGACAATTGAAATGGCGGCAGAGAAGGCCATGGTTCGTGCACCCGTTGAGACCAGGATGACAAGAAGGAAAAGCGGGATGGTCAAATAGCATGTGCGCAACAGCGAGGACCATGTCGGCAATATGCTGAAGGGAATGCCTTTCAGGCCCAGTGCCTTTGCCTCGAGATGCACGGCAAGGAAAATACCCGAGAAATAGAGAATCGCAGGAATGACGGCCTTCAATGCGACCTGCATGTACGGGATTCCCATGTACTCGGCCATCAAAAATGCCGCCGCGCCCATGATCGGCGGCATCAACTGACCGCCTGTTGACGCGGATGCCTCGACTGCCCCTGCAAATTCAGGTCTGTAGCCTGTGCGTTTCATCATGGGAATGGTAATCGAGCCTGTTGTCACGGTGTTGCCTACGGATGAGCCTGATACCATGCCGCACAACGCCGATGAAATGACCGCCACCTTGACAGGACCGCCGCTTGACCAGCCTGCGACACGGTTGGCAAAGGATATGAAGAAGTTCGCGATGTCCGTGCGTTCAAGAAATGCTCCGAATATGATGAATAGCGCAATATACGTATAGCAGACGTTGATGGGCGTTCCGAGAACCCCTGACGTGGAATAGAAAAGCGTATAGACGACGTCGCGCAATGCTATCCTGAAAGGCGTTCCAGCAAAGGACATTTTATTGATGAATGCGTATAAAAGTAACGTGCCTGAAACAATCAGAATCGGAAGCCCGACGCATCGCCTGCACAATTCGGCAAGGCACAGCACTCCGACAATGCCAATGGCAATTTGGAGATTGTCAATCCGTCCCATGGATTTTATGACTGAAAGGGCGTTCACGGCATGGTAGAAAAAACATCCCGAGCCGACAAGCAAAAGAGCAATGTCATACCAGGGGATGTGATTTGGTTTCAATTCGCCTTTTCGGACTGGATAAATCAGATAGCCAGCAAGCGTAATCATTCCAAGAAAAAGAGAAAGGCGGATTTCTGGAAGCGTGGTCGAAAATAAAGTCATGTAGATGCAGTACAAGGAAAACAAGGCATAAAAGACTTTGATGACAATTTGCCTCCAGCCAGTCCAAATTCTTACATTGGATTCTCTGTCATATTTTCGCATGACTGAGTCGATACTGGCCTCGTCTGGTACTATGTTTTCTGTCACGATTGATTCCTTGTATGGTTGGGTTGTATGGATATATTCGCCTATGCAAATTTGAGGGATGCCAGCGCTGGCGGCGGGGATGCTAACTTTAATGGGACAAATGGGACATTTGAGACAGATGGGACAAAGGAAATACTCCAATGTTGTCCCATGGCGTCCTAAAGTACATGAAACTTAATTCAGACCTGAATCAGTGAAGTATTAGCGCGGATGTTGGTGTTACCGCGCCGTCGGCAACAGCCATCATTGTTTGACAAGCACGATTCGGAAGCCGAGATTTGAGCCGCGCGTCTGCAATGGCTGGCAGCGTCTGCTGGCGGAACGGCACATGGTGGCTGGGGATGCCCATGATCCGCCTCGGATGATGGCTTCCCTGCCTTGTGTCCAGACGGGGTTGCTCTCCTGTTGCCCTATGGTGGTGATGACATCCTTTTCGTAATCGAAGACCGCCTTGTCCAGACACCATTCGCTGACGTTCCCATGCATGTCATAAAAGCCCCATGCGTTGGGTGTTTTTTTCGCGACGGGGTGCGGCCCTGGAGGCTGCGTGTCGTTGGAAATGTATGAATTTCCCCTGAACCACGCGACTTCGTCCGCATTGGGGCAACGCAGTTTGTCGGAGAGTTCCTTGTTGTTGTTTAGCGCGGCGGTAGTTCCCGCGCGGCAGGCGTACTCCCATTGCGCTTCGGTGGGCAGTTTGAATACGTAGCCATCAGGGATGAGTTTGGACTCTCGTGCGCTTTCCGTGAGTTTCTTGCAGAAATCCATGGCGTCATGGTATGACACATGGTAGATGGGCACGTCAGCGCCCGTGATGGTCAGTTCGCCGAATCGATTACTGCGTTTTAACTGCTGTTCCTGATTGACCTTTTTGACGACTTGCCATTGTGCCTGAGTTGTTTCTGTCTCCGCCATCCAGAACCCCTGGGTTATGCTGACTGTATGGAGAGGCTCCTCATCCATGCGCCCTGATTCACTTGTTGGGCTGCCCATGGTGAATTTTCCAGGCGGGCACCACAGCAATGACATGGTGACGTCTTTGGAAATGTTGGTTTTGAATGGCTTGCCTTCTGTTGGGAGTTCAGGCTTTGCAGGTGCCTTCGCAGGGGGCTGCTGAGCGTCTGTAGTCTGGATTTGAAAACAGCATAGGAAGGCGAATAAGATTGTCTGAAGAATGGGTGATGCTTTTCTCATGAATGGAATTCCCTATTCAACCAGGTAGCGATGATGGAGATTAAATCCCGCCAGTGACCTCTAGAATAGCGCCAGTGATGTACTGCGACTCTTCCGATGCCAGGAATAACGCTGCGTTCGCGACTTCTTCCGCAGTGCCGAAGCGTTTCATGGGAACATCGTTTTTGTATTGGGCTATCTGTTCGGGGGGGAGGGAGGAAATGAAATCAGTGTCGATGAAACCAGGCGAAATGGCGTTGACAGTGATTTTGCGTCTGGCGACTTCTCGCGCAACGGATTTGGTGAGGGCGACGATGCCCGCCTTGGATGCGGCATAATTTGCCTGCCCTGCAAAACCGAGTTTTCCAGACGGCGAAGTGAGATTGATGATTCGTCCGTAACGCTGGCGCATCATGTTGAGTACCGCCAGTTTTGTCATGTTGAATGTTCCTGTGAGATTGATTGAAATTACTGAATTCCAGTCATTTGACGGCATCATAGCGGCAACTGCGTCACGGCGGATTCCTGCGGAATTCACAAGGATATCGATGGGCGTTTCACCTAGCGAATTGAAGAATTCCTCCGCTTGTGAATAGTCTGCGACATCGAATTTGGTGATAGTGAGTTTTTCAGCCAAATCCCCCAGTGACTGGCGGAATTTTTCTGCGGCTGCGTCATTCGAAGCATAAATCGCCGTGACTGTAGCCCCGCTTTTCAGCAGTTTCTGGCTAATTGCTGCACCGATGCCACGAGTGCCGCCTGTGACGACGGCGTTGCGGTTGGAAAAATCAAAATTGAGCATAATTTTAGTATGAGTTAATGGGTTGTCTCGTTTGGTGACTATCCCCTACTATATCGTCTTTATGGCGTTTTTTAAAGTCTCCACAGGAGATTGGTCCGTGGAAAAATGAATATACGCCGCCCCTGCCGCTCTGACCGACTTTCGGGCTGAGTCAAGAAACCTTTGGCGCAAGGCGATTGCTTGGCTCAAATAGTCAGGATTGACGCTGATGCGTTCTCCTGTCTCAACGTCTTCAATTTCGGAGGCATTCGTAGGAAGTTCCGTCGTTATGTCTGAAAGAACATGGCAGACGGTGACATCATGATGGAATGCAAGATTCTTCAATACGGCATCATAACCGTCGTCGATGAGGTCAGATATGATGAAAACTCGTGATGGCTTTCGCAAGGCGTTTCGGATGCAGGTGCACAGCGGTGAGATGGCCGTGCGCGACGAATGCTCTGGAATGGTCAGGAGGAGCCTTGCGGCAGTCTGGAGCGAGCGATAGCCTGCTGGGAGACGATCAAAACTTTCCGTATGATCGGAGAAGCGAAGGAGGGAGGCCCCATCGCCGCAAAGCATCGAAATGGCGCACAAAAGTGCGGTTGTCTCGGTCGCCAGATTCCATTTGGGAAGATTTATTGTCATTGAAGCCGAGACATCCAGCGCGATGAAATCCGTCAGTTCATACTCGTCATGGAACTGCTTGATTGCCACTGGGCCTGGAGACATCGCCGAGGGCCAGTGGACATGCCGTGCGTCGTCTTCGAGATGGTATTCGCGGAGTTCCTTGAAATCCAGACCGTTGCCTTGAAAATGAGAAACAATTTCCCCCGCAAGCCCAGACAGCACGTCTTTCCTTGCCTTGGATGCAAGCAACTGAGCCAGTTCTTGGAGTGTCCTGCGCGGGATTGGCTTCATATTCTGCTCCTGTATCTGGCAATTCCATAACCGATAATAGCGAGGATGGCGGTGAGCATAAACCATGGAGAAAGATTTAGTGCACGATGAACTGTAAATTCATTGTTGCGTTGTTTGATTTGACTGCCGATGGCATTGATGGCCGCCGCCAGTGCCGTGCCGTCCTGCGCTTTAAATACTTTCCCTCCTGACTTTTCAGCGATGTCGGTCAACTGTTTTATGTCCAGCGGTTCACCGACTTCTTTCCAGCGGATGCCATTGTCAGTCGTTACGGGATGCAAGGCGTGTTCTCCGCCGATTCCGATGGCATAGATGGCGATGCCAGCCTCTATGGCCGCGTTGGTTGCGTTCTCTGGGCTGGACTGTTCGGCCTGGGAGTGGTCAACGCCGTCGGACAGGAGGACAATGGCGTGCGGACCGTCTTCAGGGGCATGTTTCAGCGAATTGATTGCCGCGAGAAGTGCCTGGCCGATGGATGTGCCGTCTGTGAAGTGCTCCGTCTGGATGAGTTCCAGTCGTTCAAGGAGAAAGTGCGTGGAGTTCGACAACGGCGCGATGAGCACTGTGTTCTGGGCAAACGCCAGAAGCGCGGTTCTGCAATTCGGGCAGTCAGCCAGCAAACGGCGAATCTGTTCTTTGGCGACATGGATTCTTGATGGCGGAATGATGTCGGGGGAGAGGGGTTCAGGCGGTGCGCTTCCCGCTGTCCAGTCCGAGGCTTCCATGGAGCCCGACATGTCAAGCAGAATGGCGATGCTGGTGACTGTGGGGCGAGGCATGCGCGACGTATAGGTCACCGTGTGGTTTTCGACCGAGAGAATCGCTAGGGACGCGGCGGTCGCAAGAAGCCAACGGGGCAGTTCGTGGCGCGAAAAGGGCGATGGCCGTTTTCCCTTCAGAAAATGCGTTGTGGAGACTTTGGGGACTGGACGCCAAAGCCAGAGCACGAAGGCGAGGATGAAGGGGAGAAGAAACATGATGGATGCAGTTATCTATAGCGTTGAAGCCGTGTGGATGAGTTCCTTGATGACGTGTTTTTCTGGAGACGTTGGTGCAAAGCGCGCGATATTGAGTTTCTGGAAAAACTCGGGATGCGATTTAGGTGTGATGTCCTTTTCGGCGAGCAGAGCGGGAATGGCGTCCAGCGATTCGCGGGTCGGTGGAAGGGTTTGCAGTGACATCGGTGGGTGCTTGAGGTTGCGTAGCAGTTTGCGGAAGACAATGGTCAGCAGGATAATTCCGATGAATGCCGCAATGGTTTGAAGTGCATTTGGGGGCGGAGCGGGAATGTCAGAAGCGTTTTGAAATGCAATGGGGGCCGATGGAATGCCGACGGAGGTCGGATGGAATTCTGGCAGGGTGAAGGAATAGCCATTGTTTAACGTAATTTCTTGCTCTGGAATGTCTTGAAGTGTCGCTGGAAACAGAAGGCACGTTTGAGTCCAGAGCGGTCCCTCCACTGTGATTTTGGCAAGTTGCACGGGAGCGCGGTAGGCGGCAACGAGGCAGGTGCCATCGACCTCAAACGGACAGATTTCCTTTGGGGGGAACAGCGAGCGGATGGTGAGGATGACTTTGATTGGCGAGTCTTCATGCTCAGGCATGAGGATTTCATGGTGATGAACTGCCTGCGGAGCATCGCTCCAAAGGCAGAGCATCATCAGGAGCAAAGTGAAGATGATAAATGAAAATCGCCTGAACATGAAGTTTTTTTTGTAAGATGAATGGTATTTTCCAACAAATGAATATAGTTAATGAAATACGGAAATGCAAACCGATTCCTGAATCGAGTCATTCGGCGGACGGTTTGCTAGAGTCAGGTGAAATGCAAAAACAGGCAAAGGCTATGTTCAGGATTGGATGTCATTTATCTGCTTCAAATGGCTTTCTCGCCATGGGAAAGACGGCGCAGTCTATCGGTGCGAATACGTTTCAGTTTTTTACACGCAATCCGCGTGGCGGAAAGGCAAAGGACCTGGATATGCAGGATGTCTCCGATTTCCTTGCCTTTGCACAGGAACATGATATTGGTCAACTGGTTGCCCATGCGCCATATACGCTGAATGCCTGTGGGGCGGAGGCGCGCGTGAGAGATTTCGCTCGTGAGGTCATGGCGGATGATTTGAAGAGAATGGAGGCGGTTCCTGGAAACTACTACAATTTCCACCCAGGCAGCCATGTGGGGCAGGGGGCCGATGAGGGGATTCGCATTATCGCCGAACTCCTGAATGACTTGCTGATGCCCGAACAGACTACGATGGTGCTTCTGGAGACGATGGCGGGCAAGGGGTCGGAAGTCGGAGGAACATTCAATGAACTCCGCAGAATCATCGACATGCTGAAATTGCCAGACAAAGTCGGCGTATGCCTTGATACATGCCATGTGAACGATGCGGGATATGATATCGTCAACAACCTTGATGGCGTGCTGAAGGAATTCGACCGTGTCATCGGGCTGGACAGACTGAAGGCAATCCATCTCAATGACAGCATGAATCCATTGGGTGCCCACAAGGACAGGCACGAGGTCATCGGGGGAGGGCACATTGGAAAAGATGCCCTGGCGCGAGTCATCAACCATCCAAAACTTGCCAATCTGCCATTTCTTCTTGAGACACCGAATGAACTCGACGGCTATGCAAAGGAAATAGCGCTTCTCAAATCCCTGCGCACTCTCTGAACATGAATTCGGCATTACACAAGGCAGTTGCTTTTTTCAAGGCGCATGTCGTTCTCATGATTGCGATTGCGGCGGCACTGATAACTACGGCGATGGTACCGCCAGACGCCAAATGGCTAGACTATTTCGACTGGAAGACGCTCAGTTGTCTCTTCTGCACGCTGGCAGTCGTCGGTGCCTTGCGGAACATCCTTTTTTTCACGATGTTGTCGCACAGCGTCGTGAAATTGTTCCGAACGACGCGCATGAGCATACTGGCACTGTGTTATATCACATTTATCGGCTCGATGATCATCGCCAACGACATGGCGTTGCTGACTTTCCTGCCGCTGGGGTATTATGTTTTGTCGAGCACGGACAACAAGCGTCTCATGGCGTTCACCTTCATCATGCAGAACATTTCAGCGAATCTTGGCGGGATGCTGACGCCTTTTGGCAATCCCCAGAATCTGTATCTTTACACGAAATTCCACATAGATACCGTGGAATTCATGTCCATCATGCTGCTGCCTTTTGCCGTGTCAGTGGCGATGATCACCTTGTGCTGCCTGATATTTGTGAAAAGTGCTCCTTTGAGAATTGGCTATGCGCCTGTGCGCCATTATCCTGTGCGGATGACGATTTATCTGCTGCTGTTTGCGCTGTCGGTCATCATCGTTTTCAGGATTGTGCCGTATCCGTATGGCCTTGCCATTATCACGGGGACATTGCTGTTTATGGACAGAAAGGCATTGAAGA
Source organism: Victivallales bacterium (assembly GCA_017963875.1). Next base: position 9,702 of record JAGCTA010000073.1, read on the forward strand.
GCGTGGATTATCCGTTGCTTATGACATTCACTGCGTTTTTTGTGTTTTCGGGCAACATGTCCCGCATTCAGGCGGTCAGGGATGTGATGGAATGCCTGTTGGCGAAAAGCACGCTGATTTTCAGCACGTTGTCCTGCCAGTTCATCAGTAATGTTCCGTCGGCCATTCTGCTGTCTCAATTCACGGACAATTACCGTGACCTTTTGATTGGCGTGAATATCGGCGGGACAGGTACGCTGATTGCCTCTCTCGCCTCACTGATTACCTTCAGCCAATATCAACGTCTGAATCCAGGGGATACGCGCCATTATCTGTTGCTGTTTGCGGAGTTGAACGTTTTGTTTCTTGCCGTGCTCTTGGCAGTTTGCAGCATTTAAGCCACGTGGTTGGGGGGCGATTGCAGAACCATCTTTACCTTGCGATTCGCGTCAATAATCCTTCGCGGAAGGCTCTGGAACATTCTCCACTAGTTTCGAGACAATGGCATCCGTCGTAATCCCTTCGGAATCAGCCGTGAAATTAGTGAAAAGCCTATGGCGCAACACTGGAATCGCCAACGCCTTCACATCCGCGCATGAAACATTCACACGCCCCCCAAGGACGGCTCGCGCCTTCGCCCCAAGAACTAGGCATTGCGCGGCACGGGGGCCCGCGCCACAATGGATGTGCTGCTTGATGAAATCTGGTGCCTCGTCGGAATTCGGACGCGTCATACGGACTAACCGCGTTGCATATTTGACGACATGCGGCGACACAGGCAAGTCACGTACGACATTTTGAATACGGATAATGTCTTCGGCGGAAATCACTTGCCTTAAATCGACCTTCTGCTTCATCGTCGTCGCCATGACGATTTGCTCTTCCTCGTCTGCTTTTGGATAATCGACAAAAATGTTGAACATGAAACGGTCCAACTGCGCTTCTGGGAGCGGATAGGTACCCTCTTGCTCCAGAGGGTTCTGCGTTGCGAGCACAAAGAACGGCGGTTCAAGTTTGAAAATCTGGTTGGAAGCGGTTACCTGTTTTTCCTGCATGGCCTCCAGCAGGGCGGCCTGCGTTTTCGGCGGGGTTCGGTTGATTTCATCCGCGAGGAGCATGTTGGTGAAAATCGGCCCTTTGATAAAGCGGAAACTTCTACGCCCAGTGCCTTCTTCGACGTCAAGGATATCCGTCCCGATGATATCGGATGGCATGAGGTCAGGGGTGAACTGGACTCGTTTGAAATTCAGCCTGAGAATTTTCGCCAAGGTGGATACCATGAGTGTTTTGGCAAGGCCAGGCAGACCGATCATCAGGCAATGGCCACCCGCTGCAATCGCTATCAGCAGTTGGGACGCGACGTCTTTCTGACCGACAATGACACGTCCGAGTTCATTTAGAACCTGGCCCGTGATTTTGCCGATGCTTTTGATTTCCTCGACGGAAAATGACTCGCCCATCGGCATCGGCGACGGCGAAAAGGTTTCTTTCTCCGCCGAGAAGAACGGCTGTTCTTCCTGTGCGGACGATGTGTTCAGCAAGAACTTCACGCGGACATTGCCGAAGACAATATCGCAGTCGCCTTTGAGCAACGTACTGCCGACCTTCTGGCCGTTGATAAACGTCCCGTTTTGGCTTCCGACATCTTCCAGTTTCCAGAAGCCTTGCAGGAAAGTGAGCACGGCATGTTGTCTGGAAATCGACGCATGGTTGATGCAGACATTGTTGTCGGCGGTTCTTCCGATAGTCACTGTTCCAGTGGAGAAATCGAATTGCTGCCCAGCATCGGGGCCTTCAAGAATAATCAGTCTTGCCATAAGTAATGCCTGTATGTGGATGGTGGGTCGAAGACAGATAACGCTTTTGAAATTAACATAGCAGACAAGTCGTCAAAATGCAATCTGCAACAGCAAAGGCGCCATGGAAGCCGTTCATTAAAGGCAAGAGAATCCCGCATGCTCGCCATGGTTGGTAACAAAAAAGCCCATCAAATGGATGGGCTTGGGAAGGACTGGCGGAGTTGACGAGGCTCGAACTCGCAACCTTCGCCGTGACAGGGCGATGCTCTAACCAATTGCGCTACAACTCCGTTCGAGACTGATTGAAAAGACCTGGCGGAGTTGACGAGGCTCGAACTCGCAACCTTCGCCGTGACAGGGCGATGCTCTAACCAATTGCGCTACAACTCCAAGGTCTTTGTGAGACTGTCACTTTCCAATGACAATCCCTTTTACTTTACCGTGCTTTTCCCTTTTTTCAATTCGTTTTGCAATTTTCATGGAAAACGAACTGGAGCGGGCGAAGGGAATCGAACCCTCCTAGCCAGCTTGGAAGGCTGGAGCATTACCACTATGCTACGCCCGCATGGAAAAACAACATACTTACTTTAATGCCTTTTGAAGAAAATGCAAATTGCATGATGGTTAAAAAATATATATTTCCAGTGGCGGAGAAGCAGAAATTACCCCTATAATCAGCAAAAAATTAGTTTTTCAATTTGAAATAAACCAATTTTAATTTAACTTATTGAACTTAAGTCATATTAGCCTAAAATAGTGTGACCAACCCCAAACAAAACCAGACCTTAAATCAGGAGAAAAGACAATGGCAGAAAAAAAAGAAATCTTCGCAGATGGCATCGGACAGATTCATTTCGCAGGCGGCATGGTACGCTTCGACCTCATTACCCTCCAGCCAGCGGAAGAAGGCAAGGCCCCCATCCCTGAATCTCATACCCGACTCATCATGCCTCCACAGGGGTTCCTCGCGGCTTTCAACTCCATGCAACAACTCATCGACAAACTCGTCGAGGCGGGTGTGCTCAAGAAGAACAACTAAAACAGGGAACCAATAAAACATGCCAGACTTCACCATCAATCCAGATTTCGGCGCGAACACCAATAACTACAGCATCAATATGACGCCCGCAACAGGTGCACAGCCTACCGTTGCCCCTTCCGAGCCGCCGAAGAGCACGGGTGACCCTGATCTCGCGCCTGGACAGAAACGTCCCGAAGGGGCGCAGAAGTCCATCTACGGCGAAATCCCACAGATTCCCGTTCTGGATGCGGTGGAGGGCATCAAGTTCGACTTCAATCACGGCATCCGCATCCTTTTCCCCCACAACGGGAAGAATTACCATGTCACTTTCATGGACATCGACACGGGCGTCATCCTCTATAGCAACGATACCGTGCCTGGTGCGTTCATCACTTCCGTCAAGAAGTTCTACATCAAGTTCCGCCTCATCATCCATGAGAAGGGGAACGAGAAGCCTATCTTCGAGCATGACATGGATTTGACGGACAAGGAAGTCATGGTGCAGTTGCCCGTCGGGACCATTGGCGATTCGATTGGGTGGTTCTCCTACGTGGAACGTTTCCAATTGAAGCACAAGTGCAAACTCATCTGCGTGATGACTCCGTGGATTGCCTCACTTGTGAAAGACCAGTACCCCGACATCACTTTCATTGCGCCTGCGGACACCGTGAAGTACAAGCCATACGCCTCCTACTACATGGGGCTGTTCTTCAGGGGCGATGTCGATAACCAGCCCATTGATTTCCGCTACATCGGCCTCCACCGCACGGCGGGCTATATCCTGGGGCTTGACGGCGACGACCTCAATGACCTGCCGCCACGCTTCAATCTTTCCGCTCCGAGGCAGATTCAGGAGAAGTACGTCTGCATCGCGGCGCAGTCCTCCAGCCAGGCCAAATATTGGAACAACCCGTTCGGCTGGCTGACTGTCGTCAAGTTCCTAAAGGACAACGGTTATCGTGTGTTGTGTATCGACAAGGAGAAAGTCCACGGCGTCGGTCTCCACTGGAACTACATCCCCTACGGCGCAGAGGATTTCACGGGCGATATCCCGCTTCAGGAACGCGTGAACCTCATCAAGGATGCTGATTTCTTCATCGGCCTTTCCAGTGGCCTGTCTTGGGTTGCCTGGGGTTGCAATGTGCCGATTGTCATGATTTCTGGCTTCACGCATCCGACTAATGAGTTCCATACGCCCTACCGCATTATCAACTACCACACATGCCATTCATGCTGGAATGACATGCGCGAGAATTTCGACCATTTTGATTTTCTCTGGTGCCCGCGCCACAAGGGCGACGACCGCCAGTTCGAGTGTACCCGCCTCATCTCGCCCGAACAGGTGATTGCAACGATCAAGAAAATTCCCACATTCCGCCCTGCGAGCGAGAAATAAGTCTTGAATTTATATGTTGAAGGATATCAGACGTTATTTGATGATCGGTGCCCATCCTGATGATGCTGACATCCGTTTTGGCGGAACTGCTTTGAAATTGACAAGGGCAGGGCATGTGGTCAAATTCGTTTCTCTAAGCAATGGTGACTGCGGACACTTCGATATGTCGCTCAGTAGGGAAGCACTTGCGGAACGTCGGTATAGGGAAACTCAAGCATCCCGTGCTATTTCAGGTATCAGCGAATATCAGGTATTCAGGGAGAATCACGATTGCGAACTTGAGCCATCGCTGGAAAACCGCAGAAAGGTCATCTGTCTTATCCGAGAATTCAAGCCCGATGTGGTTTTAACGCATCGCCTGTGTGATTATCATGCGGATCACAGGGCGGCGGCGCAACTGGTGCTTGACGCTGCGTATCTGACACAAGTCCCAAAATACTGTCCAGAAGCACCGATTCCAACTCTCAATCCAGTTTTCGCCTATACGTGGGATGATTTCACTGATCCGAGGCCATTCAGAACCGATGCTCTCGTTCCAATTGACGATGTGCTTGATGACAAATGCCGAATGATGGATTGCCATGCATCGCAGTTCTATGAATGGCTTGCCTGGGAGAAGAATATCACTTTTGATCACGCACATGCCACATGGGAAGAGAAAAAGAAGATTCTCCTGGTTTCACTGGAGCGCTTCATCAGGGCGGCTGACCGTGGCCGTGGGCAGTTGATCTCTTTGTATGGCGAGGCGGGAAAGACAATCCGCTATGCGGAAGCATTCGAATACTGCCCCTACGGACGAAAAGTCTCTATGGACGAATTTCAGGCTATCATGCAGCCGTGAGCGCAGGTGCCAGGTTTATTTGGTCATTTCAATCGACCAGGTTCGGAGGGATGCGTCGCGAGCGCCCATGACAAGGATGCAGGACGCATCGGCGACAGTGTCCGCGATTGTCCGCGCGTCTTCACGAGAAACTGCCTCGACGGGCAGACCAAGACGCTTGAATTCGTCTGCGACTTCGTTCGATGTCGGCGAGAAAGCGGCGGTTCCGCCTGCATAGAAAACAGGCAGAAGTAGCAATTGGTCGCCTGATTGGAGCATATCGGGAAGCATTTGTGACAAAGGTTCTCGCATATTGCGCAATGGCTGGAAGCCGTGTGGCTGGAAGATTGCGAGGATTGGCGAGCCGAAGCGCTCGTGCGCGGCGGCGATAGCGGCTTCGAGTTTTTCAGGATTGTGCGCGTAGTCATTGACGACGGGGATGCCGTTGGCGTTCTTTCCAACGACTTCAAAGCGCTGACGGATGCCGCCGAAGTGGCCGATGGCAGCCGCGAGTTCCTGATCGGAGGCGTTTATGGGAAGTTGCTTCAGCAATGCGAAGACGGCGCAGGCGTTGAGTGCGGAATGACGCCCTGATTGGCTGGAGTGAATGGTTATGTCATCCCCTGCGCTGAAGGTGATTCCTGAAGCATCGGAGGAGTAGCCTCGTGGGGAAACGGCCTTGTCTTGTGAGATGAGATGGTCAAAGACAAATCGTGACCCAGGCCAGGAGTTGTCGCGTAGCGGGATTGCCTTGTCCTGTACTTCGGGGGCAAACGTCGAAATGGGAACAGAACAATTGCTGGCAAGTTCCTTCAACTCATTCAGGACAGTGATGCCACGTGAGCATTTGGAAAGAAAGCCACGAAAGACATCCTGAAGTTCATCAATGGAGTAATGGTCATTGCCAATATTGAGCAGCACGCCGAAATCAGGCGTGAAGACGCTGAGGCTCTTGTCGCTTTCGTCTATTTCGGCGACGGTGAATTCTGGATTCGGATCCGCAAAGTAATTGCCTGGAAGAGAGGCCGATTCCGCGTCAAGACAGTAGCCGCCATTGACCATGACGATGCGATGCCCAAGTTGATGGAGTGCGTCTGCAATCCATCCCGTGACGGAGGTTTTGCCGCATGTGCCTGCGATGGCGATTTGTATGGCGCCAGTTCTGTCGAGCGTCTGTGCGAGGGCACGGGCACGGTGGACGACTGGGATGCCTTCTGCTGCCCGCAAATCTGGGTTGCCCGCTTCGACGGCGGCGGATATGACCAATACGGCTGGGTGTTCTGCGGAGATTCCAGAGCCGTCCTGCGGATAAAGCCTGATGCCCTGCACCTGGAGTTTGCCGTAAAGATGGGCCTTCGATGAATCGTCGAGACCACGGTCGGAACCTGCGACGGAATAGCCTTGAGAGACGAGCAGTTGAGCCAGGCCAGAAACTCCAATGCCTCCGATGCCGATACAGAAGACGCGCGCGGGTGCTGGTGGAAAGTCTGAGGAAAGATGAATATCGGAGGAAGACATTGTGCTGTGCCTCAATGGGTTATCTGTTCTTTCTGTCAAAATCAACTAAATCGCGATAGCGGATGCCGTGGCCGCCAAAGATGTCCAACGCGGAGCCGACGGTGACATCGATTCGGTTTTGTCCAAGCCGCTGAAGGGAGTGGATATCCTCCATGGATTTGGCTCCTCCTGCGTAGGTCACAGGGATGGGGCTGCCAGCGGCGAGCAAACGCACGAGTGTGTCGTCAATGCCTGCCTGTTTGCCCTCTACGTCAACGGCGTGGACGAGGTATTCAGAGCAATAGCATGCAAGGCTGGAAAGCGTCTCGTTATTGACGATGGTATTGGTTATGGTCTGCCAGCGGTCACATGCGACACGGTACTGCCCGTCCGAACATGCGTGGCAGGAGAGGTCGATGACCAGCCGCTCTGGAGAGACGGCATTCGCAAGCGTTTCCAGGCGGGCCATGGACAGTGTGCCTTCCACAAAAAGGTATGACGTGACGATGACTTTTGAAGCACCGTCTACAAGCCATTCGGCGGCGTTCTCAGGAGTTATGCCGCCTCCAACCTGAAGTGTTCCTGGATGAGCGGACAAGGCATTGCGTGCGGCGGCTTCATTGCCTTTCCCAAGCATGATGACATGACCGCCAGCAAGGCCGTCACGGAAATAGAGATCGGCGAAGAATGATGGCGGCTGCTCGGCCTCGAAATTTGTTGAGGGCGCCGCTCCAGGGGTGTCTCTTAGCGTCGAGCCGACAATCTGCTTGACTTTGCCCTCATGGATGTCGATGCAAGGTCTGAATCTCATGGCGTGTCATGCGTTCTGGCTGACGTATTCGGCGAGTTTTGTATTGGAGAGGATTGGGAGGTCCTTTTCGGATGATGTGAAGGCGAGATAGTCCTTGACAGACGGTGCCAGTGCCCATGCCTTGAATTCATCATTGGCGATGACGGCTTCGGCGAGGCAGGCGAACTCCGTATAGCCTTCGCCACGATCCAGCGGAATTGCTTCACCTGTCTCTGGCTTGAATGCCGTGACATGAAGCAGGACTTCGGATTTTGGAGCATAACGGAAGACTTTGGCTATATGCGGGAAGGCGGTCACAAAGCCGACACCCTCATACGGCATGGCGCGGAAACGATCGATGAATTCCTCCTTGGAAAGGGGATTCTTGCCCCATTCAAACCGTTCTGGCGTCTGGCGGTCAACAATGGAAACAAAATAGATTTTGAAGACTGAAATGCCATCTGGCATGATGACCGTACGGCATTCCTCAATGACTCCGTGATAACTCTGGCAGGGTGAAATTTTCATGATTGATACCTTTTTGTATTCGCTTTGCTCCACATGAGTGTAGGGACGACCTCTCCGAGGGCTTGCACAGTCTCCTTGGAATATACAATTACCGACCCTCATGTGCAAGAGAGCATTTGTGTTTTGTTTTTGAGTGTGAAAATAATTTAAGATAGTATAAACAACGGCGTTTTCAATTCAATTGCATGGGATTATAGGCGTTTCAA
>JAGCTA010000074.1 GCA_017963875.1 Victivallales bacterium
TGCCCCTGAACGTAGGGAGGCTATCTTTCCCATGATCAATCAGCAGATAGGCGCCTTGGAACAATTAAGAAACGAAGCCGTCAGATTGCGCACGGCGGCGACGGCCTGCATCAAGACGGACTACCAAATACAGGATCCGTCCGGAAAAATCAAGAATGAAAGAAAGTTCCAGTGGAAGCAGTTGAAGAGGATATGCGATTCGCTGCGCGCCTTCCGATATGACCTCGACATCTTGCATGGCAAGAGCATGGGACCTGGAGAGAGGATACGGCGCGGCTTTGACGACTTCCGTTCCTCACTCACACAAAACCGCATTACAGCCAATCAGTATAGTGAGATTTTGCAGAATGACAATGCGTTCAACCAGTGCCTGGGAGTAATCCGCGTAGCACTAGATGAGGCGGAGCAGGCAGCGAACCTCCCGAACAATCCCGCTAATCATGAGCCACAGCATGGGATGAATGATTTTGAAAAGGTGTCTGGTAATGTCGATCAGACCGACACTATCGTATCCTACGACTTTGCCAAGGCGGCAACGACACTCTCCCACTTCACCAACAACCGACTCCGCTACCACTTTTCGGGCGTGGAAAAGAAAGAGGCTGAAAACTACAAGGCGATCAGCAACGAACTTGGCGGCATCGCCAAACATGGTGGTGAACGCACTGTGACCATGAAAATGGGTGTCAAGGCGATGTTGGACCTAAACCTCTTCGCCGCCGATTTCAAGGCAAAGGCTGGCGGTGCGGGGGAGGTCAAAGCCAAAATCAAGGTTGACAATGCCAATGGCACCGTTAGTGTTACTTACTCCATCGGTGGCAAGGGCGAGGCCAGTGCAGCAACCCGTCTTGGCGCTGACCCAGAAAAGGAAGGATCCGCAGGCGGATGGGGCGGAATTGCCGAAGGAAAGGTTTCCGCAGGAGTCACCCGCAGCGTCACCAAGACATACGCGAACCTGCAAGAGTTCGCCAAGACGGCATCGCGTCTCAATATCGTCATGACCCCCCGTCCGCGCGAGATTTTCTATACATGGGGCAAGGCTACGCTGAGAGTCCTCAAGCAGGGATTCCTGCTTGGGACCGCAAAAATTGGTCTCCGCAAGCGACACAGTACCATGGACTTGCACGAATACAACGCAACACTCCGAAACCGCAATATTTTCGGCAGCATGGGCGGAATATTCCTTAAAAAGCGCAACATCGAAATCATCAGCGAACGGAAAGCCGTCACTTTTAGCGGAGCCCTTCAAGGAAACATCCAGGGAGGCCTCTATTTCAACAATGGCGAATCGCTTGCTTCCAACATAACGGGACAAATCTCGGGCGGTTTAGATTATTCACGCGAGATATCAGCAAATGGCAAACTCTACAAGTCATTTGCGAACTCGCTTTCAGGATGTTCAGAGGCTTTCCTGAGAGATAAATTCCGCGAAGACGCCAATAACATGGCTGACAACTGGAAGGACTCCCTCGTCACACTCGTGAACGAAACTGCCGACGGCAATGTTCAGAATATCACGAGAGCATTTTCGGCTTTGGTTGAGAAACTGACGCAGATTGAGGATTCCGTCATCGGCGTCCCAAACAAGGACACTGCTTTCTGGCAGGGTTTTGCCCAAAAAGCGAGACTTCTTGCCGTTGCGACCGCGCTTCTAATCAAACGAGCCGCAGCATTAGACGACGGTACCGAAGGTGCCGCCAATGCCAAAACCGCCGCCAAAGCCGCTTGCGAATACATCATCCCGCACCTTGCGAATCCAGTGGTCAAGATTCCATCTAGTGTTTTCCACAAGGAGTTCTTTGACATCTTCGAGATGAAGGCACCCAGAACATCTAAAACCGTCCTCAACCTCAAGTGCTCATACGACGCTTTTGGAAATTGGGTGGACGAGAAAATGGATGACTACGGAATCGGCAAGGAGGCCAAAAAGACAGTCAGCGGAAACATGATGAACACAGGTGCTTCGACAGGTGTTGCCTTCTCAATGGGTACCTTGGGCCTCTCTGGAAGCATTGAGATCCGCCTCACAAGAGAGAACGTCCTTTCAAAGCATCAGGACGCAAGACCTTGGTTCAGAAGCGGAAAGACGACATTCGACGTGAGGCTTCCCGCCAATGTACCGCTTCGTGTCATAGTTGATTATGCCGCAAGACGTTACATCAAGAGCAGAGGTGGACTTTCAGAACTTGATGAATCAAAGTGGAAGCAGGAATTCAAGGATGCCTTCATCGACAGCCTGAAGAACGGCGTGGAGGACTTCGCAATTGATAATATACCCAATATACTTGATTGGTCTCTCAAAGATATTGCCGAGCAGTATCCTGCCGTCGGCAAGTTCATCGGTGGAGTTTCATTCCTGAAAAATAAACGTAAAGATGATTATCAATTCGAAGACGCCTCCTACAAGACGCTCTCCTTTGAAATGGACAACAGTTTGCGTTTCACAAGTTTCAAACTCACCAATGACTATGAAACGGAGGCCAATCTTGAACTCACACCGACATCATTCATTGCTGTGGAGTTGTCGCACTCTTCCAAGACATCAGAGAACAACTGGATTGTCTTCCCGAAGCCAAAACCAACCGTACTATTGAAGCATGCAGAGGATTACATCTTGGCTGGGAATCCTAGAGGTTTCGTCAATTTACTAGCCCGCAACAAGATAGGAGTCCTGAGGCTCATGGATGCAGCAAAGACCAATGAGCCAAATCGGCCAGATGACAAA
>JAGCTA010000075.1 GCA_017963875.1 Victivallales bacterium
CTTGATACGGCGCAAATCGCCATAGATTCAGGTTTGTACGATAGTCTGCAATTCCCATTCAGTTATATCTCTGGCGACGGCGAAAGGAAACTTGTGGAAGCGTGCTCCAAGGCGAACATGGGTTTTATCGCGATGAAGGGGTTGGCAGGTGGGCTGATAAACAACAGCCGAGCCGCCTACGCCTATCTTCGCCAGTTTCCAACCGTTGTGCCCATTTGGGGTGTACAGCGGGAACACGAACTGGATGAGTTTTTGAGTTATAATGACAATCCGCCTTCCATGACTCCTGAACTTGAGGAGATTATAGAGCGTGACCGAAAGGAGTTGACTGGTGAGTTCTGCCGTGGCTGCGGCTACTGCATGCCATGTCCCGCAGGTATTGAAATCAATAACTGCGCACGTATGTCGCTGCTGTTGCGGCGTTCTCCTGCTGCGTTGCAGTTGACTCCAGAAGGTCAGGCCAAAATGGCAAAGATCAGGAATTGCCTCCATTGTAATCAGTGCAAGTCAAGGTGTCCGTATGGGCTTGATACGCCAGAACTCCTCAGACGAAATCTTGAGGACTACGACCAATTTCTGGCAGATTGGCGGAAAAAAGGATTGATTTAAAGAAGAGGAATAACAAACATGATGATTCCAAATGTATGGTCAGAACCGCTGAAGAATAATGTCTTGAGTGCAATTAAGTCGGAGGGCGCAATTGCCTTCCGTGTTCATCAGTTGCCTCAGACGCTTCCAGAATGGGAAAACAGGAAAAATGTGCTGCGCAAGTTGATATGGAAATGCACAGGCTGCAAATACGACCCGTCAATCCCCCTGAATTATACTGTAACCAAGAGCATTGACTGCGATGGCTACAAGGTATTGTGCATCCACTATCAGTCACGGCCAGGAATTGTCGTCACTGGCAATCTGTACGTTCCCGACGGCAAGGGGCCGTTCCCAGCGGTTCTGAATGTCCATGGGCATTGGCAGCAGGGGCGTCTTGCGGAGCGTGTCCAGTCACGTGGGCATTCTCTTGCGAAGAACGGCTTTGTCTGTCTGTCGGTCGATGCCTGGGGCTCTGGTGAACGCTGCGATGTCCATGGCGAATTCATCTACCATGGCGGTTTGCGCGGCGGCATGTTGTTGCCGTTCGGCGAAACGCTCATGGGCGCTCAGATTGTCGATAATATGCGTGGTGTGGATTTGCTTTGCAGCCTGCCGTTTGTCGATTCAGATAAACTTGGTGTGACGGGTGCGTCTGGCGGTGGCAACCAGACGATGTGGGTCGCCGCCATGGATGAACGCCTGAAGGCTGCGATGCCAGTAGTAAGCGTCGGGACGTTTGAGTCATATCTGATGAATATGAACTGCATTTGCGAATGTCTGCCGTTTGGCCTGACGTTTACGGAGGAATCAGGCGTCCTAGCATTGACCGCACCGCGCGCAATGAAAATCTGCAACGCGCTTCAGGATACCAACCAGGCTTTTTTTGTGCCTGAAATGCTGCGTTCCTATACTCGTGCGAGAGAAATCTACAGACTTTATGGCAAGGAGACTGAATTCACTTATCAGGCGTTTCCGTTGCCACATGGTTATTGGCCCGAAGTCCGTGAGGCAATGTTGGGTTTCTTTGATTATCATTTGAAGGGAATTGGCCATGGAGAACCTCGGTCGGAAATACCTTTCAAGGCTCTGCCAGAGGAGGAGGTCATGGTTTTCGAGCAGGGGAAGCGTCCTCCAGAGGTCATGTCCATCGTGGATTATCTGCGCAAGAAAGCAAAGGAAGTCGTTGTGCGCGAAGTGACGGCAGATACCGTGGCGGATGAGCAAAGCGAACTGAACAGCATCTTCAACATGACAAAAATGACGTTCAGCGGCTGCTGGCCTGGGCTGAAGAACGATGGTTGGAAAGGCTGGACTATCAGGGCGAACAATGGACGGGTGATTCCAGCATTGTCGCGTGAAGGGAAAAATCCGAAAGGGCGCACTGCCATTCTTGCGGGGCCGCTTGGCAAAGCAGAATTGGCGAATACTCCCTTGCTTGAGAAGTGCCTGGAAGATTGTTCACAGGTGATTGTCTTCGATGGTTTGGCAATGGGTGAAAACAGCGATGACCGCCCGAATCGAATCGCAGATTACTATTGTATTTCACGGTCGCTTCTGTGGCTGGGACGGACGTTGCTCGGCGAGTGGGCAGCAGATTTCCTACTTGCGATGGATTTCGCCATTGACGAATTCGATTCTCGTGAGTTTCTTTTGGGTGGCGTTGGAGAATTGGGTATATCCGCCTGCCTTGCCGCTGTGTTCAGCGAATCGTCGGCGTCAGTCGCAGTCAGGACGCAGGACAAGCCACCATCCGTTGCCTGGCGTGATGGTGAAAAAGGAACGCTGGCGACTGCCAGCATGGCTGCCTGTGTGCCGAATTTTGCGGCTTGGGGAGATGTTGCCACGCTTAAGAATGTCCTTTCTGCGGTAAAAATACCGATTGAGGAACTGTAATTGATTGGCGTGTCTGTTGCGGGATAGAGGCAGATTCGCGATGTCCGTCACAGGATGATAGGATCTCAAAAAAAACGCCCCTGGGAGGCAGGAGGAGGCTCCCATGGGCGTATTGAATGTTAGTCAATTTTAGTCGAGTCGGATGACCGATTGTGTCTTGAAGGAGTCAATTGCCGCCTGGATGATTTTCTGTGCGGCGAGTCCGTCTGCTCCAGAGCCATTGATTTGGTCAGGAGGCGTGTCTTCGGCAACTTGCCTGATGA